>PWQB01000814.1 GCA_003556955.1 Nostocaceae cyanobacterium CSSed10_463m | reverse complement strand
ACCGAAGAGTATTGACTCTCAACTATGTTCTCAGCCTGGCAAGTCAAAAACAGAACTGGTGAGAATCATGTATAATTCAAAGGCAGCTTTGGAAACAGCAACAGTGCGTGTAGGCTTAGTTGGTACGGGATACGCGGCAAAACTCAGGGCTGAAGCATTAGTGGGTGATCAGCGTGCTAACCTGGTCGCAGTGGTTGGTCATCAGCCAAAAAAAACAGCAGCCTTTGCCCAAGAATACCAGACAGCAGCGTTAACTGCCTGGGAAGAATTAGTAGAACGCCCAGATATTGATTTGGTGGTGATTTCTAACATTAATCGGGATCATGGTGCGATCGCTCGTGCAGCATTGTCACAAGGGAAACACGTAGTTGTCGAATATCCCTTATCCTTAGATGTCACAGAAGCTGAGGAATTAATCACCTTAGCCAAAGCCCAAAATAAACTCTTACACGTAGAACACATAGAACTATTGGGTGGCGTACATCAAGCCTTACAGCAAAACATATCCCAAGTAGGCGAAATTTTTTACGTACGTTACAGCACCATTAACCCCCAGCATCCCGCACCCCGACGCTGGACTTATAACCCGCAACTTTTTGGTTTTCCCTTCATTGGTGCGTTATCAAGATTACACCGTCTCACTAATTTATTTGGTGAAGTCTTGTCCGTTAACTGTCATCAGCGATATTGGGAAACAGAACCCGATTACTATCAAACTTGCTTCTGTATCAGTCAAATCTGCTTTACCACGGGATTGTTAGCACAAGTAGTTTATGGTAAAGGCGAAACCTTATGGGAAGCAGAACGCAAATTTGAAGTGCATGGCGAAAACGGTGGTTTAATCTTTGAGGGTGAAACAGGATTGTTTATTCAGCCCGGAAAAACAACACCCATAGAAGTTGGTACGCGTCGGGGATTATTTGCTAAAGATACAACTATGGTGTTAGACCATCTTTTTGATGGTAGTCCTTTGTACGTCACCCCAGAGCAAAGTTTATATGCTTTGAAAGTTGCTGATGCTGTGCAAAGAGCAGCAGAGACAGGTTTAACTATATTTATGGAAGATTCTGAAGACAAAAATTTATGAAAACCGCACCAATTGTAATTTTATCTACAAGAGAAATTGAAAAAATGCGTACAGCCGGACGCTTGGCGGCGCAACTTTTACAGCACCTCGAACCAATGGTGAAGCCGGGAGTGACCACCCTGCAACTAAATGATGAAGCGGAACGCTGGACGCAAGCACACGGAGCCAAAAGCGCCCCATTGGGTTACAAAGGTTATCCCAAATCAATTTGCACCAGTATAAATGAGGTAGTGTGTCATGGCATTCCTCACGCCAGACAAATTCTCAAAGATGGGGATATTATCAATATTGATGTCACCTTAATTGTGGATGGTTATCACGGAGACACCTCTAAAACCTTCTTTGTGGGTACTCCTTCCCCCAAAGCACAAAAATTAGTAGAAGTTACCGAAGAATGTCGCCGTCGGGGAATTGCGGAAGTTAAACCAGGGGCAAAAATTGGCGATATTGGCGCAGCGATTCAAGAATATGCCGAATCCCAAGGCTTTTCCGTGGTACGTGACTTTGTGGGACACGGGATTAGTAATATATTCCACACTGCACCCGATATTCCTCATTATGGTGTACGTGGCAAAGGTAAACGCCTCAGACCTGGAATGGTGTTTACTATTGAGCCGATGATTAATGAAGGAACTTGGGAAGTAGAGGTTTTGGATGATGGTTGGACAGCAGTTACACGCGATCGCCGTTTATCCGCCCAATGTGAACATACCTTAGCCGTTACAGAAGATGGCGTAGAAATTCTCACCGTCGCCGAGTGAGATGAAAAAACTCTTAATCACCGGGGCTAGTGGTTTTTTAGGGTGGCATCTGTGCCAAGAAGCACAAAAACAATGGGAAGTTTACGGTACTTATCACAGCCATGCTTTAAAATTGCCGGGAATCAACATCCAGCCAGTTAATTTAACCAACTTTTCCGACTTAAAGCGCCTGTTTGCGGAGATTCAGCCCCAAGCAGTGATTCATACCGCCGCCCAATCACAGCCCAACTATTGTCAAACCCATCCTCAAGAATCACAAGCCATAAATGTTACAGCATCTGGTAATATCGCCGGACTGTGTGCAGATTATGGTATTCCCTGCGCCTTCACATCCACAGACTTAGTTTTTGATGGCTTAAATCCACCTTATAAAGAAACAGATCCGGTGTGTCCTGTGAATACTTACGGCGAGCAAAAAGTGATGGCGGAAATGGGGATGTTAGAAAGATATCCCATGACAGCAGTGTGTCGAATGCCGTTAATGTTTGGTCAAGCTACACCCACAGCTACAAGCTTTATACAGCCATTTATCGCCACCTTAAAAGCCGGAAAAGAACTGAATTTATTTATAGATGAATTTCGCACTCCCGTAAGTGGGATTACAGCCGCCCAAGGGATATTATTAGCATTAGAAAAAATTAACGGTCGCATTCATTTAGGGGGAAAAGAACGCATTTCCCGTTATGAATTTGGGCAGTTATTAGTTAAAGTATTTCAACTTCCAGAAACTCTATTGAAAAGTTGCCGACAGCAGGATGTGAAAATGGCAGCACCCAGACCAGCAGATGTTTCCTTAGATAGTTCTCAAGCCTTTGCATTAGGATATCAGCCTCTATCCATCAAAGCCGAATTAGAGCGAATTTACAAAATTTAGCCAACTTATTACTGACACAAGTGGGACAGTGTGCGGTACATCTACCATAGGCATAGCTAAGTATAGCAACCGCCAAGGAGGTTAGGAGACAAACGGAACATAAAACCACTGTCATTAAAGAGTTTCAAGCCTGCTCCCTGCTATAGTTTTTACTCTGATTGTCTTTAAATAGCAAGATTTTTATACTCGCGCAAGAACCTGAAAGATTTTTCTCTGCAACATCATTTATTTTTAACTATATAAAACCCATTGAAATATTCATCTATTTGCAACTGATAATAGTCAGTTAACAGTTACCAAATTATGAGTTTAATATCTCTCAAATCGAAATTAAGAACAGAAATCAGAGAATTTTTCCAACTAGCAATACCCTTAGCCAGCGCTCAAGTAGCACAATCAATCACTGGTTTTGTAGACACAGTTATGATGGGTCGATTAGGACAAGAAGCCCTCGCTGCCGGTGGTTTAGCTTCCCTAACCTTTGTTGTGATATCTTACACAGCTAGTGGTGTTGTCATGGGTATTAGCCCTCTGGTAGCAGAAGCTTACGGTGAAGGTAATCAAAAGCGCGTTTCTACATTAGGAAAACAGGGATTATGGTTATCACTGTTAATTGCTATTCCAACAATGTTATTAATTAGGCACATAGATGGTTTAATGATTAAATTCGGGCAAGCAGTAAATATAGTTACCTTAGCCAAGAGCTACCTAGATATAATATTGTGGGGATTATTTCCAGCCGTGGGATTTGCAATGCTGCGGAGTTTTGTATCTGCGCTTTCTCAAGCTCGTCCCGTGATGGTAATAGTGATGGGGGGAACACTGTTGAATATTGCGGGAAATTACTCTTTAGGATATGGTAAATTTGGCTTTCCTCGAATGGAATTAGCGGGTTTAGCTTTGTCAAGCGCTCTTGCTCAGTGGCTAATGTTTTTGGCTTTAGTAATTTATGTCCTCAAACACAAGAGACTTAAAAATTATCAAATATTTCAAAATTTACATCGCATTAAACTAAGAATCATCCGAGAATTACTATGGATTGGCGCACCGATAGGAATTGCTACAGCTTTAGAAAGTGGATTATTTGCGGTTATTACTTACCTCATGGGTATATTAGGAACTGATGTACTGGCAGCACATCAAATTGTCTTGCAAACAACGATGGTGATTTACATGGTACCCTTGGGAATGTCCTTTGCAGCAACAGTCCGCGTCGGTCAATGGTTGGGACAGAAAAACTTTGCGGGCATACTCAGAGCAGGTTATGTTAGCATCTCAAGTGCGGCAATATTCATGACGTTAATGGCAGTAGTGCTTTTGACTCATTCGCAACAAGTTATTGGACTTTTCTTAGATATCAACAATCCAGAAAATGCTAAATTGTTAGCCCTTGCAACTCCAATATTAACAGTCGCAGCTTTTGCACAAATTTTAGATGGCGTACAAAAAACTACTTACGGAGCATTGCAAGGATTACAAGATACTCGCGTACCAGTCATTTTAAGCTTAATATCTTTTTGGGGAATTGGTTTAACTGGGGGTTATTTTCTGGGATTTCACCTT
>PWQB01000067.1 GCA_003556955.1 Nostocaceae cyanobacterium CSSed10_463m | reverse complement strand
TGGTAACAATAACAATCCGTCAAAAGACTATCGCCCGTATAAAATCTACCTTGTCTACTTTCCCTCCTTGTCTTCCAAGTCTTGCCTTCACAGATAACATTAAAAACCTACCCTTGTGAGGCCCCCTTCCCCCCTGCTTCTTGGGTCATTGTGGATTAAATTGATTATTTACCCGGAAATTCGGTAGTTCCACTGATGACAAAGACTTACGCCCTTTTGGTGGACGCTGGGGATAAACCACCGGTGAAGGCGATTGAGTATCATGAGCATAATCAACAGATTCATCTCCAACCACATCAGTCTGATGCAATTGTGAGTTTTTCAACCAATAATTTTCCAATGCTTCGCTAGATGATTTCTCAATCGTCGTCTCGCTCAAAGGCACAGTAAAAGACTCTGGTGAATTATTTGATGAAGCTGGGGAAACTTCCTCTTCTGCTAGAGGTTCTGATTGCTGATCATGCTTGCGGGTAATCGCCCAAGTTTCCCAAACAGGTGCTTGAGTTGGATTGCTATCTACATGATTTTCAGCCGGGGGTGGCGATGCAGATGCAGGTTCTGGAGTAAAAAACAATTGGATCAGACTATCCAATTGATCATCTAGCTTTGATGATCCTAGAGAGGAAATCGTTTCTGAAGTGGTGGGAGAATCATCAGTTTCTGCGGCTAGTGCTTCTGAAGAAACAGGTGTATCTTCCTGAATCGGCAAATTCTCAGGTGATGATACCGGCTCAGAATCATGACTACATGGGGGTGGTGTTGATATTTGGATTGGCGGAGCTATAGATTGATTCCAGGGAGAATCCAAGTGTTCGCCATGAGATTCTGATTCTACTGACCAAGGTCTAATGGGCTGTACATTGGGAAACAAAGACCGCGCCTTTCTCGCAAATCTGGTTTGGTGGCTAGTTGTATCATCTGCACAGTCATCATGTCCGGGTGACTCTAGGCATTTTTCTAGAGCTGCTTTGAATTGTAGAGTCTGGCGTTGTTGACGCATTAGCCTACTACGTAGCTCTCGACAAGTATTTTCTGATTGCGATGCCTGTTGAGCTTGTTCGTTATAGTTAGTTTGTAGTAGCGCACATTCTCGCTCTAATTGCGCTAGACGCTGTTGACTAATTTGTAGTTGTGCTTTATAAGTTTCAATAAAGTTTTCTTGGCGTTGAATGGTTTGTGCAGATGTTTCTAATTCTTGGAATAGAGATTTAATTTGTGCTTGGGCTGCGGCCAGTTCTTTGGTTTGTTGGTTAAGCATGGACTCAGCGACACTAGAACGCCTTTTTTGCCACTGCAAAGCCTTTTCTGATTCGGCGAAGTCATCTTTAAGATGTTCTACCTCTTCATACAATTGATTATTTGCCGCCCGCAATTCTTCATTCAATGACAGTAATTTGTGAAATTCAGTATCAACAAGAGTTTGTTGGGCGCTGTTAGGCTCCACAACCCAGTCAGACTGAGTTGTATCCTGCTGGGAGTCAGGATTTTTTTCCTCTGGCTGTAGTTCTACCGCAGCTTTGAGCAGTGGCAATTGTCTATTTACCATGTTGTCAGAAGGCACAATTGAGTAAAATGGACAGCTAGGGGCCGCCTCTGGATGTAGCGAATTATCAGAATTTAGGGATTCCATTCCAGCCCTGTTGTTTGAGGTGTCAGGTTTATTGATGACTCGTGACCCACTCACTTAAAAAATGTTCAGTATTGCTATGTTTAACATTACTGTTCAATTACGTCAGATCAGGGTTTACTCTATAAATTTAAGTAGGCTATTGCCAACTGCGAGTAATTAATCATGAGTCAATGCTCTCATTGTTTTGTCTAGAACTGCTGCCATTTTGGCACTCCCTCACCTAAAGGTCAAAGGATGTTCATCTAAGTGGACTCTTTGAACCAAGAATCTCAGTGGCTTGGCTCCCGGAGAGTGTCAAAACATTCAGAGCTTAATCCCCGTCAACCTTCGCCGATTGCAGGGAATTATGGAAATACCACCAATATACAGGCTGGCTGACAAATGTAGAGGCAGGGTTTGAACCTGCTTGACTTTTATTAACATTCATGAGTGCGGTTTTCTGTGTCAACAACACTCAGCACTTTTACGGTAACCAACGGGGATGAAATCCCACTAAAGGTAGCTTTTCTGGTTGGATGGCGCTGTTGGTCGCATCAATGGGTAATAAAGGCATTAACCACAGGCTGCTAGAGGCGATCGCTTCCCCATCTTCGGTCTTGAGTACATTTGCAGTTAAAGGTACGGGTTCTAATTGTGGCATCACCTGATCAAAGAGTAAGCCCAAACCATCTGGTGCTAAACTCATTTGCACATTCCTCTGTTCAATTGGTAGTAACAACAATGGTCTTTGTTCTCCAGTGTTCAGGTCAATGGCAACTAAATAAGGCTGTTCTATAAATTCTTCATCGGATACCAGTTGAGTCAGCAAGCAGTAAAGGGTAGGTGAAGCGGGGTCAAATTGGCAGTTAAGAATGGAACCTGTAGTTTTTAACAGAGGTTTCTGGATGCCTTGATTGGTGACTAAAAACAAATCCCTTGTATAATCTGTATTAAATTTTACCATTGCAGCTTGAGAACCGTCTTTAGAGAAAGACTGCACTAAGCCAAATTGTGGCAGAAAATCAAGAGGTTTGCTGGCATCTGCTTGTAGTGGTAGGATGGCTGCTCCTTGACCTTGGGCAACGGCTACGGCTTTACTATCGGGGGTGATCATAAAGTCTCCCCCTGGTTGGCTTTTAAGGCGTTGAGGAGTGGGTCTTTCTCCGCTATTACTAGGAGCGGGCATAAACCATAACCCAAAATCGCTGGGATCGTTTCTGTTCCCTCGCTGTATCACAATAGTTTTGCCGTCTGGCGATAAATCAAATTTGAGGTTTTGATATTGCTTATTGTCTAATACCAGGTCAACTTTACCTGCTGGTTCTGCTAGTGTTTGAGGCTGTGCAGAAATACCTGTTGTGACTGTATATAACTGAGCTGAGAGTAAGTCTTGGTTATTAGATGTGCGAGCCGAAAATAAAATCTTTTCCCCATGAGGAAATGGCTTAAAGTCCATTACAATCAGGTCTTTGGGGGTAATTATATTTTTTCTCTCTTCGGTTAAGTTATAGAGAACTAACTGACCTTTATTTTCTGGTTCAGCGCCGATGTACATAATGACGCGATCGCGGGAGCTAAAGTTACCTCTAAAGGGCTGTATGAGGCGATTTTTCCCTTCTTTTTCTGCAAACCGATCTCTGGCATTTTGCAACCGCACTTCATAATTCGTACCATAGGGGGCTGGTGTGAGCAGTGTATAAACCATTCGCCGCCCTGCCCAACTGATTTTACCTGCTAAAGGTGGCTCAATTCTCAAGTTTTCCTCGACGCTTTTGACATCCATTGGGCGACTAAAGTTAAGAGTAAAGGAAATATCGTCTGCACCAATTTGTTGATTTTGCCAGGTAAATTCCCGGACTCGCACTGCCACCACATCACCTTTCAATATCATGAATCCAATCAGCAGAGTGAGTAGCAGCATCAGTGCGATCGCCACGCGATCTAATGGTTGGATAAATGTTTTAGGTGTAGCCATTTTCAGTTATCAGTGATTAGTTTTCTGTTTTCAGTAAGTGAGCGTATTCTTAAAAGTCTAAACCCCACTCACAGCAAGTATTTCAATGTTGTTAATAACTATAAGGATTGCGGGGTTGGGGAATTTCTGTGATGGAGGTAGCTGCAATGGTTAAGTTGCGTTTACCTGCTAAAGTTTCGGTGATCATTGTGCCTTCTACCTCTAACCAAGTATCAGGAGGATAACGTTTTTGATTTTCTGCTAGTTTAACTGGCAAGCCTACAGGATAAGCATCTGCGGCACAACAAGTAATCACAAATCGCGCCAAGAAAATAAATTCTTCTCCTATGTCTGGAGGATGAATCACAAACCCCTGAACTTTAGCGACTTGACCTGTATAAGAGTCTGGTTCTGGATAAACGTTCAGTGTCCGCGCCCAATCCACCAGGGAGCGGTCTTCTGGGCGCACAGAAGGACGAAAGGATTGGGGTTGAACTCTTCCGCTGGATAGTAAATCGGTTACACCCAGCTGCATGGCGGTTTCACTGGCAAAAACGCGGGGTGTAATCATTAAACCCAAAATCGCCGCCGTTAATAACAAGGCACTACCCCACCCAGGGGGAAATAAATTCAGATGCTGAAGGTTAGATGTAGTCACTCGGCGACGTTGCCGCCAAACTTCTCGCATCTTCAAAAAACCAATGATCAGCAAGGCGATGCCACATCCAATCACTAACCCAAAGAAATTGGGG
>PWQB01000236.1 GCA_003556955.1 Nostocaceae cyanobacterium CSSed10_463m | reverse complement strand
CTGTCACATTTAAGACTAATATCTCACAATGTGGAGTATATCCCGGAGGACACTATATCCCACTAAATCCCAAATTAAATAGGCCAAAAAGCCAATCATTGCTAGGCGACCATTCCACAGTTCGGCTTGAGGATTAAAACCAAACAAAAATGAATTGCGGTCTACACCGTTATAAGCTTTAGCAACTGGTGGTAAATCAGTGGAAGGACGAGTTTCTCTAGTTTCCATGTTTTTACTCCAAAATCAATCAAACTAATTCTTCAGTTTTTTATCGTTAATATCCAATGAGATGTAGCACGTCCCGCAGAACACTATATCCAGCTAAATCCCAAAGTAAGTAGGCCAGAAAGCCAATCATTGCAAACCGACCATTCCACAGTTCGGCTTGAGGAGTCCAACCAAACAGAAATGCGTTGCGGTCTCTACCATTGTATTCCAGTGCAACTGGTGGTAAGTCAGTGGAAGGGCGAGTCTCTCGAGTTTCCATGTTTTTGTCCTAAATCATTTATTGCTTAACTTTAATTTACCTATTAATCAGTAAATTGCTTTCCATCTGTAGGTACAAACTACACGCACCTCTTGTGGACGATTATCAGAAACTTATATGTGTGGGCATATCCACCTTGGGGAGGTGATGGTAATGCTAATTATAAATAAATGTAAATTAACACTTGAGCAGAAAAAATATTCTTATGAAGAAAGCCTATAAAATTGTGAGCATCAGCAATTAGAAAATAGCACCTATCTTTTGAGAAGAAATCATATTTTTACTTGTTAATACTGAAGGTTTCATCAGAATTTACCTTGTGAGATACTCAAACTTCCATCTAACGTTAGATATAATTTTCAAACTTTAGAGGGATGCATGAAACAGCTAAATTCCAGGATTCTGTAAAGTGATGAAGAGTTGGGTATTGCCATAGATACATCGCATAAATAGATGTTTACTTGCTTCTCATGAAATTTTTCATGCTCCCCAAACTTAAACTTAGAAGAAGGAAAGATAATGTTTCAATGTACGGAAAACATACTGGGAGTCTACAAGCCTCTACTATGGTTGGCGCAGACTCCAGTAGTTCCCACGGGTATTACGCCAGCGCAAGCATCAGTTCTCAATTCTGGGCCGCGCTTTTTTGTCGCTTTAATCTCCGGTGTGATCCTCGCCTTTGCTTTCCAACTAGTATTAACTAACCTCTCCGTCGCAGCTGGTATTTCCTACTTGGGACGGCCATCTGACTCAGATGGGGTTGTTGGGGAAGTAGGAAGTTTCGGAGGTACGATTCGCAAAATTGGCACAGCACTGGGTTTGTGGACATTAGTGACTGTGACGATCGCTTTATTAATTGCTTGCTTTCTCGCAGTTAAATTAAGTCTACTGGTTTTAGACCCCAGACTGGGGGCAATTCTGGGATTAGTCATCTGGGGTGCATATTTTTTGCTTCTGGTGTGGGTGAGTTCGACTACAGTGGGTTCCTTGGTGGGTTCGGTAGTCAATTCCGCAACTTCCGGCTTTCAAGCGATTATGGGAACTGCTACGGCGGCGTTGGGTGCGAAAGCGGTTAATCAGCAGGTAGTAGCAACGGCTGAAGCGGCGGCCTCCGCAGTGCGTCGGGAATTAGGTCATGCTGTTGATCCTGCTAGTATTCGGGAAAATATTGAAGATTATCTAGAACAGCTACGTCCCCCCGAATTAGATTTATCCAAAATTCGGCGGGATTTTGAAGGTTTACTCAAAGATCCACAATTTCAATCAATTGCTGGAAGTCCAGACCTGCGCCACATTGACCGTCAAAAATTTATTGATTTAGTCAGCAGTCGCACCGACCTTTCTCAACGAGACGTGAACCGCATTGTTGACACACTATACAATGTTTGGCAGCAGGTAGTAAGTCAGCAACAACCGATCAAAGACAATTTAGGTGAGTTAGTTAATTATCTCAAGTCACTGCCACCAGGACAAGCGAAGACAGATGAACTCAACGCCAAATTGGATCGGTTAATTGCAGAAACACGGACTTCTGAGACAGGAACACCAGCAGAAAAACCCGGTTTAATGCAACAGACCTTACAACAGGGAATCACTGCACTGACTGGTATTGTTTTAGGAAGGGCGGATTTATCTGATCTGGATGTAGAGAAAATTTGGCGATCGCTCACTACAGCCAAAGACAAAGCCACCGCACAGGCTGATAAACTAGGTTTACCCAGATCATCAGAACCCTATAGCCCCATTCGGGCTGATGTAGAAAACTACCTACTCAATACTTATGCTTGGCAATTGAGTTCAGAGAGAATTGCCGAAGAATTTCGTGATGTCATCTATGACCCAGCCGCAGACCCTGGTATAGTTAAAAGGGAATTAGAGCGACTTAATCGCCAAGATTTTGCCAATACCCTGCAACAACGGGGACTGTTAACCCAAGCACAAATCCAGCGCATTGCTGACCAGTTAGAAATTGTCCGCCAACAGGTCTTAGTGGTAGT
The DNA here is from genome assembly GCA_003556955.1 of Nostocaceae cyanobacterium CSSed10_463m. The sequence continues at coordinate 1,836 of PWQB01000236.1, read as the reverse complement.
TAGTGCTGCGGAAGAAAGAGAAATTGCACAGGACTTACAACGCCAAGTAGAAAGTTATCTCCTGGTTACCAATAAAGCAGATTTGACTTCAGAAGGCATTGAGCAGAACTTTAAACCATTATTAAAAGATTCCGAAGCAGATTACGAAACTCTGTCCCTGCGGTTCTCACAAATAGACCGTCAGGGAATGCAGGAGATATTGTTAGCACGGAATGACCTTCAAGCATACGAAGTAGACCCGATTCTCAACGACTTAGAAGACCAACGCGATCGCGTTTTGGTAGAATCTCAAGGATTGGCAGAACAAGCCAAATATCAAGCCGAAACCTTATGGTTGAATCTAGAATCATATCTGCGAAATACTGGTAAAGCCGAGTTAAATCCTCATGCGATTCGCGCCGATTTGCAAAAGCTAATCGAAGATCCCCAATCGGGAATGATTGCTATGCGGGCGCGATTAGCTCGCTTTGACCGTGATACTTTAGTACAGTTATTGAGTCAACGCCAAGACTTGAGTGAACAGCAAGTTAATCAAATTATTGATGCTGTGGAAGACTCCTGGCATAATATCCGCCATACACCTGAAGCTTTGGCACACAAGGCTAAGGAACAGTACGACTCTGTAACCGCGACTATTGCCGATTATTTGCGGAATACTGGCAAAGAAGAGTTAAATCCTGAAGGTATTCAACGAGATTTTACCAGATTATTTGAACAGCCCAGAGAAGGAGCCGTAGCTCTGCGCCGTCGCTTGTCTCAGGTAGACCGAGATACTTTAGTCCAGTTACTCAGTCAACGGCGAGATTTAAGTGAAGAACAAGTCAATGAAGTCATTGATTCTGTACAAACTTCCATTCGCAATATTGTGCGCGCGCCTCGTCGTTTAGCTACCCGCACACAGCAAAGAATAGAAACATTCCAAGCTTATTTACAAGAGTATTTGCGGCAAACTGGTAAAGAAGAACTCAACCCAGAAGCGATTAAACGCGACGTACAATTATTGTTGCATGATCCGCGAGTGGGAATGGAAAGTTTGAGCGATCGCCTAGCGCATTTTGACCGTGACACAGTGATTGCTTTGCTGAAAATTCGGGAAGATATGACTGATGCAGAAGCAGCCACAATTGCCGATAATATCGTCTCGGTGCGGGATCAATTTGTAGAACAAGTCAGGGGGATTCAACGGCAGATTCAAGACGTGATAGAAGGGATTTTTGCCCGGATTCGTAACTATCTCAACTCCTTAGAGCGTCCCGAACTCAACTATGATGGCATCAAGCGCGATGTTCGCACATTCTTTGACGATCCACAAGCAGGGTTTGAAGCGTTACGCGATCGCCTGTCACATTTCGACCGCGACACCCTAGTGGCGATTCTCAGTTCCCGTGATGACATATCTGAAGCAGATGTTAACCGAGTTATTGACCAAATCGAAAGCGCACGCAACAAAGTATTGCAACGTGCCGAACGCATACAGCAGGACGCACAGCGCCGCCTAGAAGAAGTCAAGCATCAAGCCCAACTACAAGCAGAAGAAACCCGCAAAGCCGCCGCCACAGCATCTTGGTGGTTATTTGCCACAGCCTTCGTTTCCGCCGTATTTGCAGCATTAGGAGGAGCGCTTGGTGTAGTTGTAGTGTAGTTCGTAATTCGTAGACACGGATGAAACGGATGAAGGGATTTCACGGATTTTACTTATCTAGCGCAAATGAAAAAAATCTGCGTAATCAGCGTAATCCATATAATCCGCGATGCTGTATTAGTTTCTAGGATCTGGGGGTTGGAAAAAACTTCCCCCCTGCTCCCTGCACCCTGCACCCCTGCCTCTTCCCCCCT
>PWQB01000268.1 GCA_003556955.1 Nostocaceae cyanobacterium CSSed10_463m | reverse complement strand
TCGCTATCACGTATCCATGTTTGAGTCGGTTTTAACCGACTTATGCTATGAGACTGGGAATTTATTCCCAGCGAAACCCCACTACGCAATTCTGTATGACTTCTACAGCTTCTCGCGCTAATCTCAAGAATTATACTCTTGTTACCCTTGCCTATTGGGGTTTTACCATCACTGATGGTGCTTTGCGAATGCTGGTACTGCTGTATTTTGACAGTATTGGCTATACACCATTACAAATCGCTTCTTTATTTCTGTTCTATGAAATATTTGGCGTTGTTACCAACTTTTTAGGCGGTTGGATTGGTTCTCAATTCGGATTAAAAATCACGCTTTACGCTGGTATTGGGTTACAGGTTTTCTCGATGGTGATGCTATCATGGCTGAATCCAGCTTGGACAGAATGGATTGCAGTAGGTTATGTGATGGTGGCACAGGCTTTTTCTGGGGTTGCCAAAGACTTAACTAAAATGAGTTCTAAAAGCGCCATTCGCTTGGTTGTCCCCCAAGAAGCGCAATCATCTTTGTTTAAATGGGTGGCAGTATTAACGGGTTCTAAAAATGCCCTGAAAGGTGTTGGTTTTTTTGTTGGTAGTGTCCTTTTAACTTCTGTTGGTTTTAAGAATGCCCTATTAATCATGTCCGGGGGACTATTCTTAATTTTGTTCACTGGTTTGATGTTGCCTAAAGGTATGGGTAAAATCAAGGCAAAAGTTAAGTTTAGCCAACTCTTTTCCAAAAGCAGAGAAATTAATATTCTCTCAGCTGCCCGATTTTTTCTGTTTGGTTCACGGGATGTTTGGTTTGTTGTAGGGTTGCCAGTTTTCTTACGGGGGACTTTAGGCTGGTCTTTCTATCAAGTCGGTGGATTCTTGGCTTGTTGGGTGATTGGCTATGGCGTTATTCAGTTTTTAGCACCAGTATTAATCCAGCGATTTGGTTCTGGTCAGCCACCCAAATCAAAGACCATCCAGTTTTGGACATTTACCCTCACAGCTGTTCCTGGTGCGATCGCCTTAGCTCTACAATTAGGTGTACCCGGTAATATTGCGATCGTTGGCGGACTACTAATATTTGGTGTAGTCTTTGCCTTCAATTCCGCAGTACATTCTTACCTAGTCTTAGCCTTCACCGATGACGATAAAGTAGCGCTGAACGTCGGTTTCTACTATATGGCTAACTCCGGTGGACGATTAGCCGGCACAGTCTTATCAGGATTAGTCTTTCAATATTTCAACTTAGTTGGTTGTCTGTGGACATCCATGTTATTAGTCTTAGCAGCCGGACTCGTGACGATGAAACTACCTGACCCCCAACCAGCCAAAGAAATTGCTTGGAAAGCCGAAGGTGGAGATTAGATTAATCAAGGCTGGGTAGTGCTAAGACTTTTTGCAACAATTCAATCCGTTCAGGCACAAATTGATAGTAAATCCATGTACCGCGTCGTTCTTTCTTGAGTAAACCAGCTTCATATAAAACCTTGAGATGATGACTCACGGTTGGTTGTGATAGCCCCAAAGGTGCTGTTAACTCACACACACAGGCCTCGGCTTGTGGTCGATTAGCAATAAAACTCAGCAGTTGTAGTCTCGCTGGTTCTCCCAATACTCGGAAAATAGCTGCTATTTGTGCGGCTTCATCAGGCTTTAGGAAGCTGGAAAGCACTGGCTGACAACAATTTGCAAGGTTGATAGAAAAGTTCATCTTTATATATTGACACTTATCGATATACTCTGGCAAGATATTGATATACGTCAATATTGATGAATATCGATATAAAAAATTAATCCTGCAAGGAGCGAATTTATGGCAGTTTTAAAAACTCATGTAGCTTTGAATGTGACTAATCTGGAAAAGTCAGTGGCATTTTATCAAGCTATGTTTGGTGTGGAACCAGTAAAATATAAAGCTGACTACGCTAAATTTGATCTTTCCCATCCCCCATTAAACCTAACTCTCAACCTAGCCAGCAGTGTGCAATCTGGTGGTGTATTATCTCATTTGGGTGTACAAGTAGAAAGTACACAAGCAGTTAAATCCGCCATCCAACGGTTTACAGAGGCAGGGCTGGCATTGTTTACTGAAGAAGATACAGACTGTTGTTATGCCGTGCAAGATAAGGTTTGGGTAACAGACCCAGATGGTACAAGCTGGGAAGTTTTTGTGGTGAAAGTTGCCGATACAACACCAAATCAGAACCTGCAAAAGTCCTGTTGTGCTTAGATATTCTGCTTATATAGCAACCACCAAAGTAGTGGGGACATGGCAAAATTCTAAAACTCAGTCACAGTGATTATTTCACTTTTGATTTTTGACTTTTGCTATATCCCCCCAATAACCCATTCCAGGTGATATTCATGAATACAGACACCAATACAGCACCAGTCAAAGCCGGGAGTAATCTTAGTTTTTTTGAGAAATACCTCACCGTTTGGGTCTTTTTGTGCATCTTAGTAGGAATTGCATTAGGAAGGTTATTTCCTGGGGTGGCGGTGGCGCTGGATGCAATGAGTATTTTTCAAGTGTCAATTCCCATTGCAATCTGTCTGTTTTTCATGATGTACCCCATCATGGTAAAAATTGACTTTACCCAAGCTGTGAATGCTGTCCGCGCCCCCAAACCTGTGATTCTCACCTTGGTGGTCAACTGGTTAATTAAACCATTTACAATGGTGGCATTTTCGCAGTTTTTCTTGGGGTGGTTATTTCGTCCTTTAATTACAGGTACAGAATTAATTCGTGGGAACGAAGTAGAAATAGCAAATTCCTACATAGCTGGGACAATTTTATTAGGAATCGCGCCTTGTACGGCTATGGTTTTGATGTGGGGTTATCTTTCTTACGCTAATCAGGGTCATACTTTGGTAATGGTGGCTGTTAATTCACTTTTAATGTTGTTTTTATATGCTCCTTTGGGAAGATGGTTATTAGCAGCCAGTGATTTAATAGTACCTTGGCAAACCATAGTTTTATCAGTGATTATTTATGTGGGTTTACCTTTGTTAGCAGGAATGTATAGCCGTTATTGGATTTTCAAACACAAAGGTAGAGAATGGTTTGAGAGGCGATTTATCAAGTATCTGACTCCAGTTTCCATTACTGCTTTGCTGATTACTTTGGTCTTGTTATTTGCTTTTAAAGGCGAAGTTATTGTTAATAATCCCTTACACATTTTGTTGATTGCTGTACCACTATTTATTCAAACTAATTTCATTTTCTTAATTAGTTATGTGGCAGCATTAAAATTGAATATCTCCTATGAAGATGCCGCACCAGCATCATTAATTGGAGCTAGCAATCACTTTGAAGTTGCTATTGCTACGGCTGTAATGTTGTTTGGTTTAAATTCTGGTGCTGCACTAGCGACAGTTGTAGGTGTTTTAATTGAAGTTCCAGTCATGTTGATGCTGGTTGAAGTTTGTAAGCGCACAGCTGCTTGGTTTCCCAGAGAACCGCAAAAGGCGACTTTACCCGACCCACGTTGTATTAATAGTTTATAATTTGTTCCATCCTGGGGAAGATACAAATAAAGCCAAAATATAGAAGGCTGAGGATATATGCTTTATCTAAAGTTTTTTGGTATTTGTGATTTATCAACACGCTGCAAAGTGGCTCAAAACTCAACAAGAAAAAGCATCAGGTGAAGGTTATAGATTTAGCTGGTTTGACTGGTTTTGTCTGTGGTATCCTCCTGGTTGGCTGGTTTTATTTAACCGCCACTGGCAGCACTATCACGCTGATCCCGATGGTTGGAATTGGGTAGAATATGGATTATTCTTGCTTCCAGGTGGATTTTACTTAGCACTGCTAATTCGATGGTTGCGTCTGGGATGTCGTTCACCAAAACAAGAGGTGGATGAATTTAATCCTCAGTATCAGCAAGCTTTTCAAGAAGAAATTCTGGCTCCCATCGTTAAATATTATTTTCGGGCAGAATTACAGGAAAATCATAACTTACCGTCACAAAGCCCTGTAATCGTAGCTATGAACCACGCAGGGATGTGTTTTCCTTGGGATTTTATCACATTAGCTTACTTATTAAGTCAAGCCCAAGGTTGGGAGGTGCAACCCCTAGCCAGTGAAACACTATTTGAGCATCCTTGGATAGTTTGGTGGTTACCACCGAAATGGTCACAGGTTTTAGGTGCTGTGAGAGCGCAGAGGGGCGATTTTGAACAAGCTATAGCTGAAGGTAAAACTGTGCTATACGCGCCAGAAGGATTACGTGGCCCCCTGAAAGGTTGGAGTCAACGCTATCAACTACAAAAATTTGATGTGAGTTTTAGGCAACTGAGCGATCGCTATCATATTCCCATTCTTCCAGTGTTGT
>PWQB01000108.1 GCA_003556955.1 Nostocaceae cyanobacterium CSSed10_463m | reverse complement strand
TTTGCTGCGCCACCTCTGCTAATTCTCCGAAGGTGGTTGGTGGTTGAGTGATACCTGCCTGTTTTAATAAATCAGTGTTATAAATAGTTAACCTTGTGGTGAGGTACCAGGGAATACCAAAGGTCTTATCATTAAGGGTACTGGCTTTCCAGATATTCGGTAGATAGGAGGAACGTTCTTGATTTGAGACTTTTGTATCTAAATCTAACCAAGCATTTCTTCCCGCCAATTGAGAGGCAAAAACGGGATTGAGATTGACTACATCAGGTGGCGTATTCGCTGAAACAGCTGTTAAAATCTTGTTCTCCATCGCCGACCAGGGTATATCCACCCAGTTAACCTTTATACTAGAATTCTGAGCTTCAAAATTTGTAATTAGGTTTTGGAAGTACTCAGTAAATTGGGGTTGGAGTTGCATTGTCCAAAACTCAACAGTTGCCTCTCCTGAAGCAGTCTGTTGTGTATTTGTACCAACATTTGCAGTACTACAACTTACAATCCAACTGGTTAACAAGCCAATTAATGCCCAAGCGGTCAGTTGTTTGAATTTTCGCAATTGCATCATCTTAGCAGTAATATTACGCTTGATCGAGGTTACAAAGTTATGGAGAATTGTCGGAATTATAGGCTAAATTAGTTACCTAGTACAGCACAGTGTAAATAGGCATTTTATTTAAAAAAGTTCAAAATTTCCAAATAAAAGCCATTTGACTGGTATTTTTTGAATTTTGACCCTTCGACTAAGCTCAGGGTAAACTTTTGGATTTTGACGAACGCCTAACGGTGTCCTCAAAAAATTCTTTAGTATCAGGTAAATTTTTCATTTAGCAGTCTACCGGGCATAAGTGTGGTGAAAAGCTTAAACAATCTGTTCGGCAAATCTAATCAAGGAGTGGGCATAGAACTTGCACCGGAAAGGGTGAATATAGTTCAGCTACGTAAGCAGCGCCAAGGCTTAAAATTAGAATCCTTTACATCAGTTCCAGTTCCCGAAGGGGTAATTGTCGATGGTCAAATTATCGAGATATCCACTATGGCTGAGTTAATTCAGCAAGGGCTGGCTGAAAGTAAAATCAAAGCCTCTCGTGTGGCGACTTGTGTACCAGGTAGAGATTCGCTAGTTCGTTTGATACCGATACCGGCTGAATTGGACGACAAAGAATTACGGGATATGGTGTTAAACCATGAAGCAGGGTTGTATTTACCCTATCCTCGTGAAGAAGCTGATGTAGATTATCAAAAACTTGGGTACTTTGTAGATGAGGATGGCATTGAGAAAGTACAAGTGTTATTAGTTGCCACCCGTAAGGAGGTGACAGATACTTATCTTAATACTTTTGAACAGGCAGGATTGCAAATCGATATTTTAGAAATTAACAGTTTTGCGCTGATTCGGACTATTCGTGACCAATTGCGTCTATTTGGGTTGGAAGAAGCGGCTGTATTAGTTGATATTGAGTTCGACAGTACAGAAATAGCCATTGTGATTAATGGCGTACCGCAATTTTCCCGCAGCGTCCCTATAGGTACATATCAAATGCAAATGGCTCTGTGTAGGGCTATGAGTATACCGACATCACGAGATATGGAATTATTACAGGGAATGGTAATTCCGATAAATGCGATGGATGGCGGACAAACTGGGGTGACTGAAGTTAATCCTGGTATGGCGGCTTTGTTGAGAGTGTTGGGAGAACTCACAGATGAGCTACGCCGTTCTATCGATTTTTACTTAAATCAAAGTGAAAATCTGGAAATAGCGCAGATTTTTTTAGCAGGCCCAGGAGGCGGACTGCAACAACTAGATGAGTTTGTGGCTCAAAGATTGGGTATACCAACTACTCAAGTTGATCCTATTGGGTCTTTGTCTTTGCAAGTTGATGAAAACAAGTATCCCCTAGGACCACGTTCTGGTTTAGGGATAATACTTGGTCTTGGAATGCGGGAGGTGTAACAGAATGTACAGCTTAGATGTTAATTTTCTTAAAGATCGCGCAGGTTACCAAAGCAACACGCCGAAAAAATCTCCAGGATTTAAACTACCAACTGGAGACTTGACACCATTGTATGCGGGAGTAGCTATTGGTCTGTTGTTGCCGGCTTTTTTTGGGGCTGGTGTGTGGTTGTTGCAGGCGAGGAATAGTCAATTAGAACAGGAGATAGCACAATTAGACCAGGAAAATAAGAAATTAGAAACTGAAATTGGGAATATTAATCAAATTCGGCAGGAGACAACACAAGTTCAAGCAGAAACACAGGGTTTGGTGACTGTATTTGATCAGATTCGCCCTTGGTCTGCTATGTTACAAGATTTGCGCGATCGCATACCACCTACAGTCCAAATCGAAACTGTTAGGCAAATTGAACCCACTACCACAGCACGAGGACAGCAAGCCAGCAGTCGGGCTGGAGGATTGGAAGTTACTGGAATAGCACGTTCTTTTAATGATGTCAATGATTTTTTGCTGACTTTGCAAGATTCTCAATTTTTGAAGGCATCCACTAGCAGAATTACCACAGCCACCTTAGTCGATGCACCATTACCACCAGGTAGCAATCAAGCAGGTAATGATGTACAAATTAGATTACCCCAAGTCGTGAGATACACAATTCAATCAAATGTGAGTGATGTTCCAGCTTCTGAGTTAATCCGGGAATTAGAGCAAAAAGGCACAGTAGGATTAGTCACTAGAATTCGCAGTATTCAAGAAATAGGAGTCATTTCAAAATGACGATGAGTCAAGATTTCACTTTTTCTGGCCAAGGTGGGGAAGTCAGTTCAGAAACATCCTACCCGGTGGCTTTTGGGATTACTTTTACACCCAAAGTAATTGGCATTGTGGTGGGTTTTTTAGGACTGGCTGGAGGGGCATATATACTGCTAAACATGATCATGCCAGCTTGGGAAACCTATCAGCAAAAGCAACAACAAGCCAACGATTTGCAAAGTCAAATTGAGCAAAAAAAAGCCAGTGTTAAACAAATTGACCAAGTAAAAGCCGACTTAGCCCAAGCAAAGCGGCAAAACATCCAGGTTTTAAGTTTATTTGCTAATGAAAACACTTTAGATACTTTATTGCTGGATATTAATCGTTTAATTGAGGCTACTAATTCTCAAGTAGCTCCAAATGCAGTTAGAGCTAAACTAAAAAGATTTGTCCCGGCTGCACAGCAAGCAGAACCAATTAATGATGGCTCTTTCGGTCCCATAGTCGATGGTAAATTGAAACGCAGTAGTATTACTCTCGAAATTGAGGGAACCTTTGAACAAACGCAATCAATTATGCGTAATATTGAGCGTTTGCAGCCTTTATTAATAGTTAAAGATTATCAAGCTAGATTGTCTCCTGAACAGACTACAAATGGATCAGGTGAAGAAGTAATTAGGAGAGTAGGACCAGCACCCATTACGACATCTTTTGAAATACAGGCATTAATGCCACTTAATCCAGAGGAAATTGCCGCTAAAGCTCAAGCAGCTGAAGCAGAAGCCAAGAAATAAAGTATTGAGTAGAAAAATTAAAATTACTACTCAAAAATAATTAGTGACCGGGTGTTTTATATAGTGAGGAATGAACGGTGAAACAATTTCACGGTAATGGTGTAATTTTAGGTGCTGCTGCTTTTGCATTCATAGCAGCTCAACCAGCCTCAGCCCAAATTGCTCAAGTAACTGGGGTGAAGCTGAATCCAGTTAACGGAGGGGTTAGCGTTGTTTTGCAAACTTCTTCAGGGTCACGTCCCCAAGTCTTTACCACTAGAAGAAATAACGCTTTAGTTTCGGATATTATTAACACTCAATTGCGTTTACCCCAAGGCAATAGTTTTCGCCAAGATAACCCAGCTGCGGGAATTGCCTCGGTGGAAGTTGTGCAACTGGATGCCAATAGTATTCGAGTCATAGTAACTGGTAGTAATAGCATCCCCACAAATCAACCTGTGGTGAGGAAGCCTAATGAATTAACTCTGAGCTTTACCCCATCGACAACTGCTATAGAACCCGCCGCGTCTACCCCACCCCAAAGGACTCCAGATGTTCTGGTTCCTAACCCACAAGTCTCTATTGACGGCAGACCTGCGCCAACGGCTGGGCCTAGTCAACCTCGGAACCAAGCACCTCCTTTCTTACCCAGAGCCGTTGCTCCGCCGGTGGGAGATATTTCGATTTCTAACGTAGATGCGTCTCCTACCACCATTGACTTAGGCACTAACGAGCGTGTACCCCGTTTGGTGTTGAGAGATGCACCAGTACGTGAGGTTTTATCATTGCTGGCTCGTGCGGCTGGGATGAATTTGGCTTATGTAGGAGAAGAAGATGATAATAGGCCAGTTTCTAGGA
>PWQB01000388.1 GCA_003556955.1 Nostocaceae cyanobacterium CSSed10_463m | reverse complement strand
TGATTTGGCAACCGATAAAATCGCCCCTTTGCACTTTCCTTAGTCGTCACAACACAAAATAACCGAGCATCATTAGCCCCACCTTGACGGGCTTTTAATTGTGTTCTCACCGATGCCACAGGAGTTGTATAACCACAACAGGGACAAGTAGCAGAACCTCTTTTAACAGTGCCATCAAAACTAGGATTTTTGATTTCAACTTCCGGGTTATCAGCAACTACCCATTTATTTTTCTGCTTTTCAATAATTTCAAAATCTACCCGTTTATCTTCCGGTTTAGGAACTATCCTTAAACCAATATTGCGATTACTTTTTTTACACAAATACAAAGACCGCATTAACGGTACTTCCGCCCCACATCCTGGACCCTCACAAGTAATAGTTCTCGCCCAAAGATAAGCAATAGGTGTACTTCCATCCGGGTCTTTAGGATAGAATTGAGCTAATTCTTTTTCTGCTTCCTCCTTCACCCACTGTCCCCACTTCCGCACCTCATCCGCCAAAGTTTGCCCATATTTAGGAATATATTCCAACACCACCTTATTTAACAGCACCGCCACCGGATTAATATCAGAAGCAAAAGCATCAGCACCCACCCGCAACGCTTCCAACGGAATAGAACCACCACCAGCAAAAGGGTCAACAACTAACGGTTTCGTTCCCGGTATTCCTCCTAAAGCCTCGTGTGCAGCTTGGGTTAAATTGCGACTGGTTTCTAAATAATCTGGTTGTGTAGAATTATCCCAATTAGCAAAATCAGCAATAAAATTAAGTAAGCTATCTCTTAAACTATTCAAATCTTGAGGATTATTAGGATCTAATTTATTTTCTGGTTTAGCTAAAACCTGCCATTTCTGCCAAATATCCGTAGAACAATATTTAGCTAAATCTCCACCTTTATCTACTCTTTTAGCAAAATCTGTGATATAATCAGCAGCTAAATCCCGAAAAGATTGGGGACAGTTTTCATCAACAGGGTCAGGCCATAATGAGGCACATATTACCGCCCGACAAGCCGCCAAAGGTCGTCTAGCCCACCAAATATGTAAAGTAGAAATATGTCCATGTCGAATTGATTTCTCCCGTCGCGCATGGGCAGAAATGCGTTTAATAGGTAGGTCAACTTCAATTAGGCGCTTAGGATATGGCATTTTTTAGGAAATCAGGAAAAAGGCAGCAGTCAAAACTCAACTATTATAAATCTATAAGTCTAGGACTTACGCACTGTACAAATTAATCATGGTATGCAGTCACCAAAATAGCCAATTTCCGGCTTTGAACAATGATTATGTTGAGAGTAAATATACCCGTGTGGTAAGGGTTTAGCAATGCTAAACCCCTACGAAATATGTGCTTTTTAGTGTGAAACATATTTGGGCTTTATTGTCAATGCGTAAGTCCTAAATACTATTATAAATCTATATTCTCAGCAAAATTAACTTTTTTATATAATTGCTTTAAAGATAATTTTAAATTAATTGTTGACAAATTTAACTGAGCATTTTCAGTTTCATACTCCGTCAAAATCCATTGATTTTCAGGAGTTTTGACATACTGCATCACATAATATTGAGTTTGGTCAATTAAAATATATTCTTTAAACTCAGGAATTGAACGATAATAAAGGAACTTGTCCCCCTGGTCATAATCTTTGGTAGATTTAGATAAAACTTCAGCAATTAATAAAGGATTTGTAACCGTTGTAGTATTTGTACTGTAATAAACAGGTTCACCCTCAATTACCATGATATCAGGATAGGTAAATTGCCGATAGCGTGGTATCCACAATTTCACATCACCAATATAAACTTCGTATTCTAAATCATCTAATGCTACATTTAAGCTAGTTGCTAGATTTAACGCCAACTTATTATGATTAGTAGTTCCCCCAGTCACAGGAACAATTTCTCCATCTCGAAATTCATTTTTATCATCAGCTTTTGCTTCTAGTTCTAAATATTCTTCTGGGGTATAGTAAGCTTTAACTATTTTGATTTTTTGGGTAGTAGTTTGCAATTTCATAGTTTTATTTACTAACAATCAATATATAGGAATCTTGTTTGATTTATGAAAAAATTAAGTACAGTAACGCACAATTATTAAGGCTTTTGGTGCGTTACGCTACGCTAACACACCCTACGTGTTTGTTCAATAATCAAATAGTAGTCCTATATTTATATTGTATCTCCTAAAATTTTCTCAGCCCCCACGTGATAATGCTCAATCTTGATTAACGGTTCCCATCCCAAGCGCACAGGGTTTTGAATAGTATGAACCTGTGGAGATAAAGCACAATTAAATACCACATATAACCAGTAATCACCCTTTAATCTTTCCGCAGTCTTATATTCATTAGTCGTCAACGCCACCTCACCCACACTTGCACGTCCTTTAACCTCAATAAACCTGACTAAACTAGCTTGATGTGGGTCTTCAGAATCAGGTTGACGGGATATTAAATCAAAGCCTCGATTCTCCTTCTCCACACTCACAACTTGCCATCCTCTGGCTTCTTCATAAGCTATAACCGCCTTAACAGCTATTTCCTCAATCTCTTTACTGCACACCATCGGCGCAATTTCTGGGGAACTCCTCTCAGGATGTGGTAATACCCAAGCCCGCCCATAATGGCGAATATCGGTAATGGCACAACTAGCTTCTTGCTGCAATTCTTCCCGTCGTTGTTCCAACCTACCATTTAACTCAAATAATCGGTCTTCTAACTGCTTAATGCGACCATCCAAACCCACTTCTTTAGAACCTGATTCTTTCTGTTGAAACAATTCCGCATATTGAATCTGCACCTTATCAATAATTACATTTAAACTAATTTCTATATGGTTAGAAATTGTTTCTACTTCCTTCTGTCGCTGATGCCGATTCTCTGTTAAAAAGCGATTTAATTCTTGTTCAATTAATGCTTGTTCTGCTTGTTCTCGACTTGGTAAATGAGTATCATCTGGTAAACAATGAACCAAGTCCCCATTACCTACACTTTCCCCATTCTCGACGCTGGAATCTACACCCTTTGCAGGTACTAAATCTAAAAATAAAGTTGGTTGACGGACAGTCATTGTCCCATCTAAATCTGTCTGCACCACATATAAACGTTCATGCAGTTTTCTCCCCCGACCATCTGCGATCGCGGCCGAAAAAACATCTAATCTAGATGGTGATAAACAGTGCAAATCAAAGAACAATGCACCCCGACGCAAATCATCTTCTACCTGTTGATAAACTTCCTCTCGGACACATTCAAATAGTGGGTGTCCTGGTGTTACCCATTCCAGTGTGGGGTCATCTGTCAAGATATTTTTATTAAATGTAATCTTTTTATATTCCCGCCCCAACTTACCAAAGCGATTCTCTAGCTTGTCACCTGTTCCCCATAAAGTCCGAGGAACACGCCCAATTCTGTATATTTTCTTACCTTTAGCCGTTTCCTTGGGATGAATCCCCGCTATGGGTGCTGCTTGAATAAAAAAGTCGTCAATCACTTCTGGTATTAATCGCTTTTCCTTAGCTTCAGCAGATTTACCAATAATTTGGGATAAATTTAATTCCCGCTTGGCTAATCCTTCCAAAGCCGAATCGCTAATTTTACGGAAGCGTTCTGTATCTACCTCTTCCACAATCCGATTCAGAATTACCGACTCAGTGAGGTTATGAGCATACATCTCCCGCATCATCCGCTCTAACTGATTAGCAGGAAAAATATCACCAAGGACGTTAAATACTTTACCAGTCCTCTCTGGGTCTAAATCTATCTCAATGGCGCGAATCCTCTCAAACAGTTTCCATAAGACTTTTCCCTCTGTAGTATTAATAGCTACAAAATTAAAAATCAGACAATCCTTATCTTGTCCATAGCGGTGAATCCTTCCCATGCGCTGCTCTAACCGCACTGGATTCCAAGGAATATCATAATTAATCATGAACCAGCAGAATTGTAAATTAATACCTTCCCCTGCTGCTTCTGTAGCAACTAATACCTGACAATCTTCTCTAAATTCCCGTTCTGAATAAATGCGGGTATTGGGGGTATCTCTGTCACCAATTTTCATTCCCCCATGAATTTGCGTCACAGACAAACCCCATTCTTTTAACTTCCCGACCAAATAATCTAAAGTATCTTTATGCTCACTAAAGACGAGCATTTTCATTTTGGGATCTGCAAAAATCCCTTCTTGGGTAATTACTTCTTTGAGCTTGACTAACTTAGATTCAATTTCTCTTTTTTCGAGGCTGAGTGCTTGAATAATTAATTCGTTGAGTTGCAGAATTTCTCTTTTTAAAGCAATGGGGTCAACAGAAGCAACTACACCTTCTAAATCTCCTATAATCTTTTGCTGTTCTGTTTCAGTTAAATCCTCAAAATC
>PWQB01000123.1 GCA_003556955.1 Nostocaceae cyanobacterium CSSed10_463m | reverse complement strand
TGTTTGTCCTGATATGTCAGGCTTTAAACAGATTATCCCTTGTGGTATTGCTGATAAACCAGTAGCCAGTTTAGCCGAATGGATTCCCGGTATTACCTGCGAAGAGGTGCGTGTTAATATATCCCAGTCTTTTGCTGAAGTGTTTGGGGTGGAATTAATCGAGTCAATCTGAAAGCTGCTCTGATTTAGTTCTTATGTTCTAACTAATCACGATTTTGATAATTTTTACTCAAAAACTTCCTTAACCACCTGATAGCCTCACTTGTTGTTTGCTCATTTGCAATTGGGAGGCATTGCTGTACAATTTCTCTAACTTGAGGAAAATAGCTGCTTTCTGTAATTACGTAATTTTCACCCTGCAATCTATAAACTAATAGCTGCTTATTCTTTAATAGCCAAACCTCTGGCACTTGATAAGGAAGATAGTCATCAATACTAGTATAGCTAGTAACATCTACCTCAATTACTAAATCTGGTGGCGGGTCATTCTGCCATTCGATACGGTTTTTACCTACTACGGATCTCCAATTTTCAATATAAAAGCAATAGTCCGGCTCAATGCCACTAACTTGAGGCTTGCTCATGGTGATGGGCGTAAATGAGTCATATCTTTGCTCTAAATGATCCAGTAAAACTTTAGCAATATCTGCCAGCAAGCTTGCATCTCTTCCATGCTCTGGTAGCGGTGCCATTAACAAAATTTCTCCGGGTCGATACTTGAGCCGAGGGAAGGTGCGATCTCCTAGTTGCTGACTCAGTAGTTGATAATCTTGCCAAGATCCCAACATCCTGACAACTGTTCCAGGTGGTAACTCGATTCTTTCAGGTGTAATGACAGTGTGCATATTCGTCTGCTTTGAGAAACTTCCGCCACATCAAAAAGGCTAACTGTTTTTGATGACCTTCTGTTATGCGCTCTACTGTACAAGCTGGACACCTTCTACACCCATTCTCGTTTTTAGTAATGGTGGCACAGCCGCTTTTAATATCTAAAGTAACATCTTGAGCTATCTTTTCGAGTCCTGTATTTTTGGTTTATAGAGAATCTAGGGAACTTAAATCGCTGAAACCCTCAAGGCGACAGGCGGATTTGAACTCGAACAGCCGCATAAAATAATCCCCTGGGGAAGTTTTAACTCTCTCAGGGGTAGTAAATATGGTTATTTAAGTTTAATATAATACATCTATGATATCTGTATCTACGGTGCTATTGGAAGTTTGGGAAGCTGATCAAATACGTTATCCCCTTCTATAGGCACTAGGGTTTTAATATCTATATTCCAAAAGTTTAAAGACCCGTCGCCAGCTATCTTAGATATCTTGGCCTTATATCTGGCAGTGTGGCGGGATTTTAAAAAACATTCAATCATTTCTCCTAAGTTACTACCCTTCTCAAACTGTTCAAAACCATCCTCATCTTTTAAGTCTGGCTTAAACCCCATAGCCTTCAAAGTTTGACCTAGTTTATTGTAAGGATCATAACGAATATCTACACCTACAAAGATAACTTTGTCATCTCGTTCTACTAGACCTTTTACATTGAATCTGAGGTTTATTTGTTCCATGTTCGATGTATCTGGTTGATAATCTAAAAACATCAGTTCACTCAAGCCTTGTTGGTTTCTAGCAGGTGAGAAATCATATTCAAATATAGCCATAGTCTTGTACTGGGGGTGTTATTGGTTTCATTTGCCCCACTTGTATGATATGCCCTAAGTATATTCTCCTGCCAAGGCTGAAAACCGAACTAAAGTAAATCAGAGGATATGTAAGCTAAAACCAGTGCTAGGCGGCTATTAAGAGAGTTCAGATTTTAGCAACTATCTTGAATCTATGGCGTAATAATACACCTGAGACCGCTATTTCTTTAAAAAGGTTTCAATGTTGTAACATCTATCTGCCAAGAATGCTTAAGCATCTCCTGAGTTTCATTATATGTTTTAGCTAAAAATACATTCCCTTGATTTAATATTAAAAACGTATCAATCCTAGCCTCAATATCATCATCTTCAAACTGATAAAATCCAGCCTCATTTATAAAACATTGTTTGTCAGGTTCTACAAAACCCATAGCTTTCAATATTTTACCTACAAAGTTATTATATGTATATATTGTGCCGACCGATATTACAACTTTTTCAGAAGTTCCTTTAACCTCTCCCATTACTTCAAAAACAAAGTTTGTTGTATGCAAATGTTTGTCTTGAGTGATTTCAACTTTTCTATTAACTCCCAAAAATGTTAAATGAGATAAATCCTCTTCGTTGACGGCTGGTATAAAAGCTTTTTCAAATACAGCCATAGAATATCCTTTGAAGTTTTTTGCTTGGTTCCACCCGTTGACCGCATAAATATAATATGCCCTAAGTAGATTATCATACCAATATTGAACGCCGAACTAGAGTAAATAAGAGTATATTTGAGCAAAAGTCCCTGTAGGCCGTTCCGAGAAACTTCTGATTTTAATAACCATTTTAAAGCTATAGCGTAATATTACACCTATGTAGATAAATAGTTAGGTTGCGGTAATCCTGTCTTCTTAGGGAACAACAAAAAAGATTTCTGGGGTAAAAACCTTTGCCTTACATTTTTACCCCAGTTCTACCCCTTGAAAACAAAAACTCTCCTTCAAACTATTCATCCAAGAGGGAGGAATTAAATTATCATGTTGAAGTCGCCCTGCAACAATAGCAGGATGAATACCGATACGCTCTGCAAAATCAACAACATCAGCTTTAGATTTAAGTTGCGCCAATTCTCCTTGATACTCATAAGGTATCAAAAACTCCCGCGACCATTGATCCGCTTCCCGTTCTAGTTCAGATTCCAAACTTTCCCCACTATCCCATTCATCAAGAAAAATATTTTCTTTATTATGTAGCAAAATATGTGCAGCTTCATGGAAGAAATTAAACCAGAAGCGATCATTGGTTTTACCGTAAAGTGAAAGTTGAATTAGTGCTTTATGGGGATTTAACCACCTCGCTACACCACTAACGTGCGCTCCTTTAATTGCAGGTACTAAAACCAGCACCACCCCAGATTCTCGACACAACTGTTTCATCCGTGGTTTAAATTCCTCTGGTGGTAACACCGTTAAAGAGCGAATTTCCCGCACTGCTTTTTCAAACTTGGGTTTACTGTACTTGGGACATTCCAATTTTTCTGCTTCTATTTCACCCAACCGCAACCATGCAGAAATAGCACCAACATCACTTTGGTCTTCACGGGTGCGACGAAAAGAAACCTCCAAATTTCCGTAGCATTTCTCCCAATCTTCCGGTGAAGCAACACCGAAAAACTGCAATAAATTTTTTACCACTGCTGGTTTATTCTTAGCAATTAAAATGCACTTGGGAATTACACCTTGGTTCATCAATTCTCTGACTGGTAACTGATTTAACCAAGATGTCCACCCCTGTAAGCGGCTTTCTTCTTCTTTCCTGGCTAAAGCAGCGCGATATTGAGCTTCACGCTTGAGCCAAAATGCGGCTGTACTCCCTAAAACTCGTTCTAGCTTTAAGGCAGTTTCTTCATTGATAGGTGCTTTGCCATTAATCAACAGGCTGATATGTTTAGTGGTGTAACCTAATCGATCTGCGAACTCTATTTGTGTCCAATCACGCTCTTCTAATACATCAGCGATGGTATCACCAGGGGGAGAAACCCAATCTGGAGTAAAGGGACGGGTTGTCTTAGTCATGGTAATCTCCAATGAAAACAATACAAACAGCAGTAACCTTCGACCAATCAATGCTTCCATCCTCATTTAAAGGGATGGGATTGTTATCTGGTTTAAATACAAGTCGTTTACCACCTTCTAGGTCTACTGCAAACTCACCTGCCCGATCTCCTTTTAAGGGATGGGGACGACCTGCAAATAATTCTGTGACACAATTAAGAGCATCAAGGTCAGCCAATCGGGCTGCTAATTTCTTAGCACAGTTTGCACCTAATTTTCTTTGTGCTAGTTTTGGCTTCTCGCATAGGTTTTGCAGTTTGTCGTCAGCGAAAGAAATTTCCATGCGTTAGTAGACTAATACAAGTTTACCATTTCGGTAAACAAATTTGTTATATTCCAGAGGGAATATCATATCAATTAATGTAATAGTTTACCGTTTTGGTAAACAAATTTGTTATATTCTCGAAAAAGCTTATATCAAAGCGTACTTTACCATATTGGTAAATAGTTTTTTATGTCTCTAACGAATCCAGCATATCAACTAAAGCATCCATTTCTAGCCAAAAGGCTCTACTGCACACCCCATAGTCAAGCTTCAGAAGAATAATCAAAGTTATGAAAAGTTTCAATAAGCTTAGGACTTACGCACAAAATACGGAATAACGAACCACAGAGACGCAGAGGACACAGAGGAATA
>PWQB01000317.1 GCA_003556955.1 Nostocaceae cyanobacterium CSSed10_463m | reverse complement strand
TTCTTGAGCAATTCGCAGAGCAATGGGATTTTCTGACAGGGCAAACCCAACGGTCATATTTAAAGCATTACCCGCACCAGTTCTACAAGGTCTGTAGGTAAAGCCTTGCCAAGGCATAGCAGCACAGGAGTAAGTTCTAGAGGCTGGTATCCCCCTTTCTAAAGCCGCAGCAAAGGCGAACAGTTTGAAGGTAGAACCTGGTTGTCTTTGGGCTTGCACAGCCCGATTAAATTGGCTTTGCCTAAAGTCAGTTCCACCCACCATTGATAAAATGCTACCAGTGCTAGTGTCTAGGGTAACGATCGCTCCTTGAGAAAAACGAAAAGTTGAGCCAGCAGTACTGACTGAATTACGCAATGCTGTTTCTGCTTGATTTTGCATTCTGGGGTCAAGTTGGGTTTCGATGATATAGTTACCTTCTCTAGCGGCTCCAACTCCCAAAATTGATTCTAGTTCCTGAAAGACATAATTATAAAAATAAGGCGCAATAGTACTGGCTTGCCGTTCGCAAACTCTGGGGCTAATTTGAACTGGGGAGCGCCTAGCTCGATTGGCTTCCTCTTCCGACACTTTCCCCAGATCCAACATTCGCCTAATGACGCGATTACGATATTCCACTACCTGTAACCGATTTGGGCTATTTCCACAAAAATTAAAGGCGTTGGGAGCAGGTAAAATTCCCACTAATGTCGCAGCTTCAGAAAGAGTTAATTCTTTGGCTGGCTTCTCAAAGTAATAACGAGCCGCATCTTCAAAGCCGGATGTATCTACTCCTAAAAAGACTCGATTTAAGTACGTCAGCAAGATTTGATCTTTACTGTAAAAAGTTTCCAGCTTAAAGGAGACAACAGCCTCCCGCAGTTTACGCCCCAAAGAGTCTTGAGCGCCCACATAGTCCCGGAATAAACTTCGGGCTACTTGCTGGGTAACGGTACTGGCTCCTTGCTGTACACCTCCACTACGAGTATTAACCAGCACAGCTCGCAATATCCCCAAGGGATCAACGCCAAAGTGCCAATTGTAACGACTGTCTTCTGAGGCAACTACGGCTGCGGCTAAATAAGGGCCAAAATCATCCAAGCGCTTCATATCGACGTGGGAGGTACTTCGAGGCTCACGCAGGGGAGTTGAGCCATCACGGGCATAAATGACGATGGGAGCGCTAGTAGCAGTGGGTAAAGGTCTCACGGAAAATTTCATCCATTCCACGCCAATGACTAACCCCACTAAGGCGCTGACACCAGTAATACCGTAAGCCGTCCAAGTGGCTGCTTTGATATGTAAGGGCGGTGGATCAACATATTGCAGTCGCACTGAAGCTGCTAGTTCTGGTGGCCCTAAAGTAAAAATATCACCGTGACGCAGTTCTAAGGTGTTAACCCGGCGTTTACCACGATAAATACCATTTGTGGAGTTTTCATCTTTGATCACAAACACAGGGGTACGTTGAGACGAATCCCGCGACAGTGACAGGTGAATTTGGCTGACAACTGGGTTGCGAATGACTATATCACAGGATTTGGAACTACGACCGAGGATGTAGCGATCGCCTAACAATGGATAGACCTCCGCCTTATCCGCCCCCGCATCCTGCACCCATATCTCTGGTACTTTGGCATTAGGCTTGAGCGCCAATTTGGAAAAGTCAACCCTCGCGTGAATTGTCTGTACGGCTTGAGTCAGTTGACCAAGTAAAGTTTGTGGCTTGTGAGGAGGTTGGGGGGAACTCATCGGTTATTTTAGATCACAATTGTTGGCAAAGAATTCAGACAATGACAATCTGGATACAGATATTCCACCATTTTACTCATAAGCAAAAAGGGAACAGGGAACAGGGAACAGGGAACAGGGAACAGGGAATAACGTGTACGGATTTTTTTCAAAAATCAAATAGGAGTCCTATAGAAGTTTGCTGTACGGAATTTTCACCGATTCAATCTTACACTAAGACAATATCCACTCAGAAAACCTACTCTATTGAGTTTGTCACTTTTTCACTGCTGCAAAAGTTAATTTATAGAGTTGGTCGTCTTGATTTTACTTAATATTTTGATAATCAAATCAGGGTTTATACTTTTTTGGTGGTACTGCTAAAAACCAACTATTAATTTATCATCAATTTCAAGTTTACACTCAGAAAAAATCAATATCACTTTTCCCTGATTAATACATCCTCATTTAGACAGCTTTTCTTCCATTAGTTGTTTGATTTAATTGGCGGAGTGTTCTGTTTCCGTTGAGGTTAATTTCAGAATGAAGGGAAAATCTCTGACTTTGATTGGTACAGCTTTGACTTTGGCTCTGACTACCAGTGTTGCTGTTGCCGAATCAAGTAAATCCCCAGTAGCCGAATCCGATAGTTTATCAATGAATGCGCCAACGGAAATCAAGCTCTCACCAGCAGGTATGAAAATTCTGTGTGAGCGATCGCCTCTGAATTCCCGTTGTCCTGGAGGTACAGCACTCGCAACTCCTGCATCTAATGCTGACTCTATTTCCGTGCCGATGGAAAACACCAATACATCAGAACCTTTGATGCAGGATGAGTCTACTTTAGATAGTAGCTCAACTTTAGAGGCACAACCAGAAATGTTGAATGAGTTAGAGTTTCAACCATAACAAAACCCCCAATAAGATAGTTACTAATTCGTAATTCGTAATTCGTAATTCGTAGTTTAAGATGATAGAAAAACACACCATAATATGTGATTCGGTGGTCTGCAATCAGTGCCGCGTTTTCAGCTATTATTGATTTTAATCAAGAACTACGAATTATCAATTACGAGTTATTTATTTTTAGCTATCAGTGGAATTGGGTGTTTTTTTGAAAGAAGCAATTAACAAACAAACAATACCAATACTAATAAAAGAATCGGCTAAGTTAAATACAGCAAAATTAATTAAACGAAAATCTAAGAAATCAACTACATAGCCTAAAACGAAGCGGTCAATACCATTGCCCAAAGCTCCACCTAAAATTAAACCATAGCCTAACTGATCCCAGTAATTTAAATTCTGGCCAAACCATGCCAATGCTATTAATACCAAACTCACACCCAAGGATAGCCAGCGTAACCACTCCACTTTCCCACTGAATAAACTAAAAGCTGCACCAGTATTAGTGACATAGGTAAAATGAAATACATCGGGTATAATTGGTAGTGTCTCTCCTAAGCTAAAGGTTTGCACTACCCAGTATTTTGTCAATTGATCTAAGAAAAAACCAATAAAGGCAGCAATCCAAAACAGATGATTTTTTAAACGCATGAAATTAGAGAGAGACAACAGGTAACTAGTGCCGCAAGGCGGAAGTCAAAAGTCAAAAATCAAAAGTCAAAAGTCAAAAAGCTCATTCTATAGGCTTTTAATTGATTTGAAATAGTCTGTTTACTTACGCCGACTTGTACTAGAAAGATTTTTTACTGTGGGTAATTACTTACAACAGTGGTATGAGCGTTGCCATAACTAATAAAACATTAAATGACGTAATATATAAGCTATGACAGTCACAGCACACACTACAGCTAATTGACCAGGTAGGGCAAACCAAGAGTATCTGAGGATTGCTTGCATCAGAGTGAGACTATCTGTACCTTGCCACTGAAAAATATAACTGATGATTAAATAAGTAATGCCACACAGGTGAACAGTTAACAAGCCCGATATACAACTAAAAGCCAAGGTTTCTAACTTTGGCCGAGCTTTAAAGGCTAACAATCCACAAAACCACGCTCCGGGAATAAAGCCTAGCAGATAGCCAAACTGAGACAGCTTGACATAACCAATACCACCACCTTCAGCAAATACAGGTAACAAGGTTAAACCCATAACTAAATAGGCAATTTGCGATAGCGCACCAGCATTTTTACCTCCTAAACAACCTACTAACAGCACTGCACCCACTTGACAGGTGACACCTAGAGAAAAAGTTTGAATTCCCTGATTACTCCCAGGCCAGGCAATACTATAGGCTTCTAGGAATGTACTGCCCATTGTCAGGAGCAAGCCAACCATCGACCATAATAATTGAATAGTTCCCACATTTCCCACGCTTCCAGCCATTTTACTTGCACAAATGCTCAAACAATCTATGAAAAAACTATTATCTGTGTTTGAGACTCTAGTTAAATATAGCTATAATCACATCTTGCACCCGTCGCCACCACCCCTATGAGGTTTAACCCCCGTCTGATAGGGAAAGTCTTCTACAGACCACTGGGGAAAGATTTCAGTCCATTTTAACTATTTCGCCGTCAGTAACTAGGACAAAATAAACTTCAAAAATCCGTAGAAGTCTCTGCTAGTGAACAAGGCTGGATGTGGTTTGATCAGCTGTAGTGGGAAAATATTTATGAATGGTAACTGGCTTTTTAAACCTTGTCTACTT
>PWQB01000517.1 GCA_003556955.1 Nostocaceae cyanobacterium CSSed10_463m | reverse complement strand
TAACCGGCTTAATTAACACACTGGCAATCTTCGCGGCTTGGAAAGTAACCACTAAGCCGCGATTGTTTTATGCATTAATGTTGGTGATGTACAGCGCCCAGATCGGCGTATTTGTCGCCCAAGACTTGCTGTTATTCTTTCTAATGTGGGAAATCGAGTTAGTACCTGTGTACTTGCTAATCTCCATTTGGGGAGGTCCCAAGCGTCGTTATGCAGCTACTAAATTTATTCTCTATACAGCCGCAGCATCAATATTTATCTTAGTAGCTGGTTTTGCAATGGCATTCTCAGGAGATACCGTCAGCTTCGATATGGCAACTCTGGGAATGAAGCAATACCCCAAAGCTTTAGAATTATTAACTTATGCAGGATTCTTGATTGCCTTTGGTGTGAAGATGCCCATCTTCCCCTTACACACTTGGCTACCTGATGCCCACGGTGAAGCATCTGCACCTGGTTCCATGATTTTAGCTGGTGTGTTATTAAAAATGGGTGGTTATGCGCTCATCCGCTTCAACGTCGAAATGTTGCCTAATGCTCATGTTTACTTTGCCCCAGTTCTAGCAGTATTAGGTGTAGTTAACATTGTCTACGGTGCTTGCTGTGCATTTGCCCAAACAAATCTTAAACGCCGCTTGGCTTACTCCTCAATTGCCCACATGGGATTTGTCTTAATCGGCATAGCCTCTTATACAGAGATTGGGATTAGCGGTGCTGTATTACAGATGGTTTCCCACGGTTTAATTGCTGCTAGCTTGTTCTTCTTATCTGGTGTAACTTACGAACGTACTCACACCTTAATGATGGACAAAATGGGTGGTATAGCTAAGGTAATGCCCAGAACCTTTGCAGTATTTACAATTGGTGCAATGGCTTCTCTAGCTTTACCCGGAATGAGTGGCTTTGTGGGTGAGTTGATGGTGTTCCTCGGTATTGCTTCCAGCGATGTTTACAGTTCCAGCTTCAAAGTTGTAGTCATCATGTTGTCGGCAGTGGGAGTAATTTTAACTCCAATTTACCTACTCTCAATGCTGCGCCAAGTATTCTACGGTGAACAAAACGCAGAATTACATTTAGATACTGTCATCCCTGACATCAAACCCCGTGAATTGTTTATCACTGCTTGTTTGATCATTCCCATCATCGGGATTGGTTTCTATCCTAAGTTAGTTACGCAGACTTACGATGTCAAAACAGTCGAACTAGCAGCCCATGCGCGTCAAGTTTTACCAGTTTTCGCACGTCAGCAACCTGCAAGTTTGTATTCGACTATCTTTACTGCACCAACCTTAGCCTCATCTCAAGTTGATACTTTGGTGAATATCTCAGAGTAACATAATACCCAATCAGGGTATTGCCAGTAAATTCTAAATAGGGCTAAATAATTGTAGAGACGTTCCGGTGGAACGTCTCTAAAAAATTTTGGAGTCATCCAACTACGGTAGGGCTACCGAAAGTTAACGCTAAAGCCCTATGTTTCCGTACTCCCGCAGGTTTTTAGATGAATTTCCTAACTAATAAATACTCTGGATATTTGCCTATACTCTTAGCGAGTATTGGTCTACTATCGCAACCGCCAAGGAGATTATGGCATTGTTGATGACTGAAAGCCTTGAAAATAAGGGTTTTAGATTTTTCGGTTCTTCGGTACTTTTTATGGAGAACCCAGGTCAAAATCATTGAAAGCCTTATTGTGTGGGCATTTCATTTAAAATATGGGCGTAATTGCCTATAACCCTTGCCCCGTAAGGGTTTTGTAATAATCAATCCTCAATCACCATAAAAGAGACGCAAGAACCGATTTTTCTCTAGCGATAGTGATTAAAGAGGTTAATTACTCCACAACAGAGTGGGTTTATTTAGGCCGACTTGTGCTAATCTTCTTTTGATTGGATGTTGAGTCTCTACAGATAAATATTTCCTGACTACACCCATGATTTTATCTTCTACTATGGGTTTAGCCATAAAATCCGTTGCACCGACCATCTTGGCTCGAACTCGATCCACAAGACCATCGTTTCCCGTTAAAATAACGACAGGTATGTTCGCAAAGGCGGAAATTCGGCGCAGCTGAGTACAAATTTCATAACCATTAGCAATGGGCATAATTAAATCTAAAAAAATCAAGTCTGGCTTATTTTGAATCAAGATTGGTAAAGCTTCTATAGCATCTTGAATTTTAATAAATCTCAGTCCATGTGGGACGATAATTTTCTCTAAAGTCTCACAAATCAGAGGGCTATCATCAATGCAAGCCACTAATGGCGCAGTTGATTTCTGAACTGGGTTGGAAACAGCGTTGTTAACTTTTACAACCGACAAAGGTAAATCTGGTACTTCTACAAGTTCAATAATTCCTGAACTAATGTATGTAAATAATGAGCGTGTGAGAGGAAAAATATTCTGCTTTACTTTTGCTGCTAAATCTAGCAGAGTGTATTGACCTGTGAGCAAAGTTACAAACTTTTTATATACAAATTCACTGACATGGTGCGCGAGTTGTTCTGGTTTCCGCAGCACTGGTGCTAAGTCGGGAGAAAAATTAGCTAACCCAGCATCTGACCAAGTTTGCCACGAGTCTTGCATCTGTGTGATGAATATATTTGCACTCGTAAAACTCACTGGTATATCTATGATTACCTCCTGAGTGCGATCGCAACTTGCAACCACAAAATTTGTTTGTTGAGCTAAGTCAAACAACAGTTCTGTTATTGTGTTTTCTATAACAGCGTGAATTTGTTCTCTTGTAATTTGGCGTTTTTGATACAGAAGTTCCAGGATACGATAATCCCAGTAATTGATTTCTACATCTTCTCTACGTAAATTTAACTTCTCTATCTCAATTTGGGGGCAGTATTGAGCCATATTTCGCCGCCAACGCCGAAAAGGATGACTTCCTCCATTTGCCCAAACTATCCGTCCTAGACGATAGTAAAAAGTCCATTGGTGTCCCTTATTACTTCTAACCTTTAAGCAACCATTGTATTGCAGTTGAGTACAAGTTTTAAACTCATCAAGTATATTATTTGTCATCATTAGTTCCGAGTGGATCATACGTAGTTTGTTCCTTTAATTAACACATCAGCTTTTCAAACCCTCAAACTAGCTATATAGCTGTTGGTAAATACTCGAAACCTTTGACTTATGTTGAGAAGTAAGATAACTGTGATAACTTATGTTAACTATTGTAAATATCTATGAATTGAATGATAACCGTATAAACACTGAGTTCATGTAAAAGTTAGATGAAATTATGGGACTTACATATTGGCATAACCACAAAATTGAGTTGCGTTCTGAGAGTGATAACTTGCGAATTTTGCCATACAAGATACAAGAGTATATATATTAGATAACCCTAGAACCATTTGTGGTGATTAGTTTAACACCCTGACTTTCCACATCCCGTGAACAGACAGGTTTAACACCCCATTCGGTTAATTATTCTTCTTCTCAAATCATCTGACAGCCATAAGCTGTTTATCTCTCTAACAATATCGCTACAAGGTCTTCCCTGCTGCTGTCGTTGTATTGTGTAAACTGCAACTAATAATTCTTCAATACCAAATTGAGATACGGCATCACCAATAACAGTCGCAATACCTAATAAACCTAAACCTGCAACCATTCCAAAAGGTCCACCCAACATAGCTAAGGCGGCTGTAATAACTGCCCCACCAGCCAATCCGGTAGCAGCAGCGATAGAACAAGCCACGGCAAACATAACTGCTGGTAGTCCTAGAGATGCTATTCTACGTGCAATTTCGTCAAAGCTCATATATAGATGTAAAAAAGGCAACTTATTTATTGTACCCATATATAGCTTTTGATTGAAAATCATGGCAAAATGTATGCATCAAATTTATAATTAAAAGAGCATACTAATTTTAATAGTTTGTTTAACAACCAAAAAATTTGGGACTGAGAAATAAATCCCAGTCCCGATAAAAAAGCGGGCTAACCGCTAATGATGTGGTTAACCCGTTCAGCTTTGGGAACGCGCTGAGAAAATTCTATTGCAATACCAACTTGACATTGGCGTTTTGCAGACCGCGCTGTTTTACTTCAGACAAGGTTTTGTTAACAGCATACTTTTGGTTGATGGAGTTGATCAACTCGGTTTGATTGTGCTTCTTAGCAACGCCCCACAGGTCAGCGATGAGGTCAAAGGAACCATCGCTATTGCGAGACCAACCTAGATCATATTCACCTTCCAAAACAGCTACGATGTCGGAACGAACGCGCTGACCATTGTAACCACGAACATCCGCTTCAGTCTTCACGCTGATACCAAGGTCGCGTAAAGAAGACTTGAGGATTTCAGCATCGGTGATTTTGGTACGCAGTGTGCTAAAATGAGACATTTGGGTTTCCTCCAGTGAGAAGAGT
>PWQB01000793.1 GCA_003556955.1 Nostocaceae cyanobacterium CSSed10_463m | reverse complement strand
GTTATTGGAAAAATCACTTCCCTACTCCTGTAAGGGCGGGTTTATGAAAAATTTCGACGAACCACTGACTCACTGCTTAAACCCGCCCCTACCCACTCCCTAATAACACGAATAAATTATGACTGATATTGCTATAATTGGTGCCGGCATGGCAGGGTTAATATGCGCCCAACGGTTAACTCAGGCTGGATATTCGGTTGTGGTTGTGGAAAAATCCCGTGGTTTGGGGGGACGACTAGCTACACGCCGATTATATGGAACTTGGGCAGATCATGGGGCTTGTTATTTGAAGCCTAAAGGTGAATTATTCCGAGATTTGGTGCAATTGTTGCGCGATCGCCATATTCTAGAAGTGTGGGCAAATCCGACTCAACCCGATTCAGAACCCCGTTATATTGTACCTGCGGGAATGAGTGCGATCGCCAAGTTTCTCGCCCAAGGGTTACAAATCCGACTAAATCAGCGTGTCACAGCTATTCACCCCACACCTGAAAATAGTTGGTGTCTGACTCTGGAAAGTAACGAAGAATTAACAGCGAAAGCCTTAGTTTTAGCCATTCCTGCGCCCCAAGCTTTGACATTGTTAGCACCATTGGGGGAAGGTGTATTAGGTAGAGAATTTATCGACAATTTAAGTTCTGTAGAATTTTATCCTTCTTTGAGTGCGATCGCTGGATATTCTGCCACATCCGTAGAAATTCCACCTTGGAACGACCGAAAATTTACAGATGACCCTATTCTGGGATGGATTGGATTAGATAGTAGCAAACGTCCCCACCCTCAGCAACCTGTATTTGTCTTGCAAAGTAGCGCTAAATTTGCCGAACTGCATTTAGAAACCCCAGATTTACAACCAGTGGGAAAAGAGATGTTGCAAAAAGCCGCCCAGAGTTTAGCGCTTCCCTGGCTAGAAACACCAGAGTGGATGCAAGTACATCGCTGGCGTTACGCCTTTCCTAGTCGTCCCTGGACAAATCCGGTATTATCCGCCAGTTCTACCATACCTTTAGTCTGTTGTGGTGATTGGTGTGGTGGCTATCTCGCCGAAGACGCAATGATTTCTGGACTGGCTGCATCTGGGGAAATTAATCAATCCCTGCGCCAGTTACCTCTACCTAATAAAACATAACCCTTGACATAGTATCAATATTGATACTATCATAATCTTAAATCTCATACCAAGTTGCTTTTTAATTTGTCATTTTGTAGAAACTTTCTTTCTACTTCTTTAATGACAACTTGGTATCAACCTATGGCACAAATAGAAAAACTTCTAGCTCAGTTCCAGAATAACCCGAAGAATGTAAAATTTAGCGATTTAGTCAAAGTTTGCAATCATTATTTTGGAGAACCCAGACAGCAAGGAACAAGTCATTGTGTCTATAAAACCCCTTGGGCTGGAGATCCGCGCGTCAATATTCAAGAACAGAATGGAAAAGCCAAAGTTTATCAAGTAAAACAAGTTTTAGACGCGATTGAAAAAATTGAGGAAATGAAAGATGGTTAACTACAACCACTATACCTATAGAGTTACTTGGTCAAAAGAGGATCAAGAATTTGTCGGACTTTGTGCTGAATTTCCAAGTTTATCTTATCTCCATGAAAATCGTTCTACTGCACTTGAAGGTATTACAAACTTGGTAAAAGAGATAGTAATTGATATGGAAGCCAATGATGAAAGGATTCCAGAACCTATTGCAGAAAGAAACTACAGTGGTAAATTTCAAGTTCGTATTCCTCCAGAGCTTCATCGTAGATTAGCTATAGAAGCAGCAGAGGAAAATGTTAGTTTAAATCGCTATGTCAGCCTTAAACTTGCATACTAAAATTTTCCACAATAAGTGATTAAATTATAACCAGAGTAAGGGCGCGTTTATTTAGATCAGCGTTAATGGTTGATAATACTTATAAACCACCCCTACTGACTTTTTTTCTTTATATTTAGCAGATAAAACCTTATAGAATTTAATACGTTTATTCTATTACATCTGTAATTTTACTTAAAAAGATTAATGGATAATAAATTTATCAATTAATTAAGATAACTTAATTAAAAATTTGTGTGGATTTTACGGATATCAAATAAATTAACCTTCTAATAATCTGGATATCAAAGGATTATAAATTATGTAGTCCGAGATCAAGAGGTAATAAATGGCTAAAGGTGATCATATCTATACCAGTTTTTGGATTAATGGCAATCCTTTGACTCATCATGGAATTGATTGTGGAGATGGCACGGTGATTCATTATGATGGTAAAAGAATTTGTCAAGTTTCTAAATCTGAGTTTGCCAAAGGTAAAACAATTAACATAAAGGAGTATGGAAAATGTAATTCACCTGATGTCGTAGTTGAAATTGCCAAAGGCAAATTGCATGAAGCAAAATACAAGGTGACTTCCAATAATTGTGAGCATTTTGCATCTTATTGCAAGACTAATAAACCTGAAAGTGAGCAAGTTAATAGATTAAGAGCATCTGTTGGAGGTACTCTTGGTTCGATAGCACCAATTGCATCAAAATTTGCTGCTAAAGCGTCAATCGAAGCGACAAAAAAATCTATAGGACCGATATCAAAAGTTTTAATAAATGTCGGAATTAAACAAGCTCCTCGTGTCGGTGTTGCTGGTCGTGTTGCTGGTGGTGTTGCCAACGCAGCAGGTATAGTAAGTGGAGTAGCAACGGATATGGTAGTTGGAGAATGGCTCAAAGATAATGAACATCTTCCAGAACAGGAACGTGAAGCTAGGAGACATGGTAGAGATACCTCAAAATATGCAACATTAGCCGGAGGAATCGCTGGAACTGCTGCTGTTGTTATGATTGGTGGAACTGCTGCTGTTGCGGCTGCTGTTGCGGCTCCCGCAGTATTAGGAATAGGTACTGCTGCGGTAGCATACAACATAGCGAAAGGAGACAAAAAATAGTCCAGTAGGATGTGTTAACGCGAAGCGAAAATCAACCCAGTAAATGGTATTTTACGGGAAAATCTAGCTTTTGGCGATCATTATTTAGCTGATCGAATAACACACCCTACTTGCAGCAGTTTTCATTGAGATGAAGTAGATATTTATCTGTGTTCATCTGTGGTTAATAAACTCTTTTGTCTATCTCACCTAAACCAGAAATACTATAGACAGGACTTTGCAAGGAAATAAGCTAGACATATTAATATTATAAATCTTGTGGGGTGGGCATCTTGCCCGCCTTCTACTCTATCAGTTAATAAATTACAACCGTCGAATAGCCACTTCTAAGCCTTCACAAACACCTGTGAGAAAATCTAAATCCAAAGTAGCGATCGCATCACTCGATTTATGATAATGGGGATTCCTTAAAAATGCCGTATCTGTCACCATCATCGCTGGATAACCCAAATCCCAAAACGGCGCATGATCACTTTGCCGAGTTTGAGGCACAATTAAACCACGATTCGGTACAGGTAGCCACTGACTAGGGACACCAACTTGGCGAATATTGCGACTCATCCTGATTAAGTCGCCAATTGTGCGTAAATTCCCAATTAAAGCGATAAAATTGCCCTGATTGGGATAAAACCGTTCTAAAGGAGAGGGATAACGTTGAGAATTAGGGGTAAAATCACAATATCCCAACATTTCCAGAGATATCATTAAACGCAGAGGTTGCCGTTGCTCATGTAACAAAGCTGCATACTCAGCACTACCCAGCAACCCATATTCCTCCATATCAAAAGCCACCAGCCTTAAAGGGTATTTAATGGGTTCAGCCGCAAACTTTTTGGCTAACTCCAGCAATACCGCCACACCTGTAGCATTATCATCAGCCCCTGGTGTCCCTGGTACACCATCATAATGAGCAGCAATTAAAATTGGTGGTAAATCTTTTTTTGTCCTTCCAGCTTGACAAGGTAAATTGAGGATCAGATTCTTGCAGCTTTTACCACGTACTAAAAAGGTGTGGATTTCCACACTTTCCCATTGGGCAAATTCTTGACGGATGTATTCTTGAACAAAAAAATGCCCGGCTGTGGCTAAGTAAGGATCTCGTTCTCTCGCTATCTGCCGCAGATGATTTAGTAATCGCTCTTTTAAAATCAAAGGTTTAAAATAGTTGCCATATCAACTTTTTTAACATCAGAAAGGCAAAAGCAACGTTTATCAGGGTGGATTTCCCAACTTGAAGAAACGGGAGAGCTTAGTATTTACAGGATAATATTTTAGACTACTTGGACATACTTAGCATTCCCAATGTTATCCTAGTCTTGCAACTAGCTCCTCAAGCTTCAACTACTCTACTTCTTATCCTAATCATGAATATCATATCATTGAAGTGTTTTCATCCAATAGCAAACTAGCTAGAGGTAGTCCCGCATAATCATAATAAAATTACAAGCCACGCTAGGAGAAGAGTAAC
>PWQB01000109.1 GCA_003556955.1 Nostocaceae cyanobacterium CSSed10_463m | reverse complement strand
GTAAAAAACCTACACCTGTCAGCCCCTAACCCCTCCCCGCAAGCGAGGAGGTGAACAAGATTTAAGCGGAAATCTTGTTTTTGAGACTGGAAACTCTCTTGAGTTAAGCGCAGCGCAACCCAACGCTGTCAATAATGTTGGGTTTCCTTACGTCACCCCAACCCAATACCTTTCGCTTAAGGGATGTAGAGACGTTCCATGGAACGTCTCTACAAGGGTTTTCGGCTCACGAATTTGCTTAACCGAACAGTATTGCACCCCAACCTACAATTTTTGCAATACTTTAAGCTTGCCAAGCCACTACAATGCGATCGCCTACTCTCTGCTCTATTAGTAAATATTAGCAATAAATAGTCAATAGAGAATTGAATCAGTGTTCACGCAGTCAGAAAAGCTACAAATATCAATAAATATATCAAAATGTATTCGCATTAAATAGGCATAATTCAGCGTAAAATACGATAATTAACTGAAAATTATTCTCTTTTGTCCTCCACAATCCGCCTTGCTGACTGCTAAAGCTTTATGAAAATTGGACTACGGCAATATTGGAACTTACTTGTAGACTATCTCCAACCCCAAAAGGGAAGGGTTGTTAAATTTGCGATCGCACTCCTGGCTAGCATCGGACTACAATTAGTCAATCCCCAAATTCTGCGCTATTTCATTGACACAGCCGTAGCTGGTGGTTCAGGACGAAACTTACTCCTAGCCGCCCTCCTGTTTATAGGTGTAGCTTTAGTCACGCAACTGATTACAATCGCTGCTACCTACTACGGTGAAAACGTCGCCTGGAGAGCTACTAACGCCTTACGTGCTGATTTAGTTGAGCATTGTTTGCAACTAGACTTATCTTTTCATAAATACACTACACCGGGTGAATTACTAGAGAGAGTAGACGGTGATGTTCACACTCTTTCGCAATTCTTCTCCAAATTTACCGTTTACATCTTGGGCAATTTGCTGTTGATGTCTGGTGTGATTGTAGTGCTATTTGCTGAAGATTGGCGGGCTGGGATTGCGATCGCCTTTTTTAGCCTGACAGCATTAGGAACTTTAATACGTCTGCGTTCCATCGCAGTTCCCTATTGGAGAACCTATCGCCAAATTAGCGCTGATTTCTTTGGTTTCGTCGGGGAACAACTAGCTGGGATGGAAGACGTGCGCGCCAATGGTGCTAAAAGCTATGTCATGCAACGCTTCCACAAAATTTTGCAAGGCTGGCTACCCATTTATCACAAAGCCCGCTTTGCCAGTACTATTCTTTGGGCGACAACAAACGGTATCTTTACATTAGGAACTGCGATCGCCTTAAGCGTCGGTGCTTACCTGTGGAGTCAAAATATTGTTACCATCGGCACAGTATATATACTATACTACTACACCAACTTACTCAGCGAACCCATAGAACAAATTCGCAACCAATTTGAAGACCTGCAACAAGCAGAAGCCAGTATTTACCGCATTCAAGACTTACTGCAAGAAAAATCCCAACTCAGTGCAGGAGGCGAACAACAACTTCCCCAAGGCGCACTTTCCGTAAATTTTAATCACCTTTACTTTAGCTACAATCACCGAAAATCCGAAGCAGAAGATTTGGTACTGCAAGACATATCCTTTAATTTACCTGCTGGTCATATCTTGGGTTTATTGGGGCGTACAGGTAGCGGTAAATCTTCACTAGCGCGGTTATTACTGAGACTATATGACCCACAATCAGGCTCAATTCACTTGGGAGGCGTACCCATTAACCAGACATACTTAACAGATTTACCTCAAAAAATCGGCTTAGTCACCCAGGACGTACAACTGTTTCAAACAACAGTCAGAAATAATCTCACCTTTTTTAACTCAGATATTAGCGACGAACGCATCTATGAAACCTTAGAAATATTAGGATTATCAGAATGGTTGCATTCATTACCCCAAGGCTTAGATACAAACTTAGGGCCAGATAGTAGCGGCTTATCTGCGGGACAAGCGCAGTTACTTGCATTTACGCGCGTATTCCTCAAAGATCCTGGTTTAGTCATATTAGATGAAGCTTCTTCACGCCTCGACCCCATGACCGAGAAACTGATAGAAAAAGCCGTTGATAAATTACTAACTGGACGTACAGGCATAATTATTGCCCATCGTTTAGCCACAGTAGAAAAAGCAAATCAAATATTAATTTTAGATCAAGGTCGAATTAAAGAATATGGTCAACGAGAAGAACTACTTAAAAATCCCGAATCACGTTTTTCCCAGTTATTACAAACTGGCTTAACCGACTTATTAACCTAACACCGCAGCGCTCCGAATTCAAAATTCAAAATTCAAAATTCAAAATTCAAAAATTTGATTCTATAGTGTGTAGGGTGTGTTGTCGCGTAGCGCAACGCACCATCTTCAATTCTCGGTGCATTAGGACTAGCGTCCATAACGCACCCTACGAAGTTATTGGTAAATAATCGCACTGAATTTCCTTCCTTCTTCCTTCTTCCTTCTCCCAAGGGGAGACGCTACGCGAACGTTCCCATATAATTCATCCGTCCGGCTCCCTCTCCTTACTAAGGAGAGGGCTGGGGTGAGGTTCTTCTCTTTACTAACTATCATGACAACAACAAAAAAGCCTAAACATTGGGAACTAATATGGCAACTAATTCGCTATCAACCAAAACTATATATCATTGATAGCATCTACTGGATATTAATTATGGGTTTGCCAGCACTACCCGGCTTAATCATCCGCGAATTTTTCAACAGTTTAACAAACGAGACACAATTAGGACTATCACCTTTAGCCTTAATTGCATTATTACTAGCCCTAAACTTAGGACATATAATAGTTATTTTTGCCGGGCGAGTTACCAAAACACAACACCGTTTTCTGATGCGGTCATTACTAAGACATAATTTATTAAATCGCCTGTTTAAAAATCCCACATCACAGCCAATAGTTGTGAATCAAAATTCAGAAAAAACTGTATCCCAAGGTGAAATAATTAGCTATTTTCGTGATGATGCCGAACAAATAGAAGACAACGTAGCATGGATATCAGAAGTCTCAGGACAAGGAATATTTGCCGTTATTTGTTTAGTAGTTTTATTGACTATCAATGTGCAGATGACGCTGTTTGTATTTTTGCCTTTAGTAGGAATGGTAGCAATTCTGCAACGAGCCGAAACGCGCATTAAACAGTATAGGAAAGCCAGTCGCAAAGCCACAGAAAAAGTTACAGGAATATTAGGTGAAATATTTGGTTCAGTCCAAGCGATTAAAGTAGCTGGCGCAGAAAAAAATGTGTTGGATTATTTTCGTACTTTAAATGACCAACGCCGTCAGACAATTATTAAGGATAGTTTGTTTAACGCTATTCTAAATTCTTCCTTTCAAAATATGGTGAACTTGGGGACAGGAATAATTTTGCTTCTGGCTTCTCAATTAATGCAGAGTGGTGTGAATCAGTTAACAGTAGGTGACTTTGCTTTATTTGTATATAACCTCTCATTTGTAACCAGCTTTTTTACTTCTGCTGGTGGTTTCATGGCTTTGTCTAAGCACACAGAAGTGTCTTTTGATCGGATGGCTAGTTTACTCTCTGGTGCATCAGCAGATACATTAGTAGCCCCCAATCAACTTTATCTGAATGATTTGAATCATCGCCAGAAAGATTTACCAACAGTAGAACAACCTGTGAAGCATGAGAAAAACAATCTTCAATCATTGAAATTTTGTCATCTAACTTATATTTATCCTGGTACTAACCAAGGAGTTACAGATATTAGCTTTGAAATTAAACGTGGTAGTTTGACTGTAATTACTGGTCAAATTGGTTCTGGAAAAACCACATTACTGCGTTTGTTGTTAGGATTATTACCTAAACAAAGCGGGGAAATTTACTGGAATGGAAATATTATAAAAAATCCCGCTAGTTTCTTTGTTCCCCCTCACAGTGCTTATACTCCCCAAATTCCGCAATTATTTAGCTATACCCTGCGCGAAAATATTTTGTTGGGCTTGTCTAAAGAAGATCAAGATATTGCTACAGCTTTAAATATGGCGGTGTTTGATCAAGATTTGGCAACCATGAATGAAAGCCTAGAAACTTTAGTTGGTTCCAAAGGTGTGCGACTTTCTGGTGGACAAATGCAACGAGTAGCAGCAGCGCGGATGTTTATCCGCAAACCGGAATTATTAGTATTTGATGACCTTTCCAGCGCTTTGGATGTGGAAACAGAATTGGCGTTATGGTCGCGGATATTTGTGAATAGTTCTGAACAGCAAGATAATTCTTGGACACCAACCTGTCTTGTAGTTTCTCATCGCCCTTCTGTATTGCGTCGCGCCGACCAGATTATTGTCTTGAAAGCAGGAAGAATAGAAGCCCAAGGTAAATTTGATCAGATTTTC
>PWQB01000348.1 GCA_003556955.1 Nostocaceae cyanobacterium CSSed10_463m | reverse complement strand
GCTTGCAAGAGTAATTAAGCAAGCCATACTGACCAGACCACCCTGAGCGCAGTCGTTCGCCCTTGGCGTTGCCGAAGGCTAGGGTAGCCGTTATTTGAGTCACGACACCTCGGAATGCGTAGCTAGTTCCCCGCTCTGTCGCTTGTAATTAAACAGTTCTAAGGTCCCTGGAACAGTGTTGCAAGCCTAACAAGCTCTTATAACTGGTCTAAGCTAACATTACCCCAGAAATGGGAGGCTCTTTCGAGCAAAACATTATGCGTACAGAGTTGGAAAATTTGAATCGGTAATTGTCCCGTTGAAAGTACATTACAAAAGTACCCCGAATTTCCCAATTCCAAGGCGGTAATGAAAAAATTCAATGCGGTTAAAACCTCACGAGTCGTGGCTGGTGAGCCATGTCGAACCATCCCTCTCAGGTTTAAAGACACGCTCGTTTCCCACTTACCGCGAGGTCTTATGATAAGTTTTAATAATTAAAAGAGAGTGTAACGCTTCCAGTCATTATTCGTGCAGCGAGTTGACAGTGCATGAGCTATTGCTTAAATCCTACCTGTCCCAGTCCAGAAAATGTGGCACATAGCCAGATATGCCAGTCGTGTGGCTCACGGCTATTATTGCGCGATCGCTATCGGGTGGTCAAACCATTAGGTCAAGGTGGCTTCGGAGCAACATTCTTAGCTAACGATCAAGCCTTACCAGGAGAACCTAGTTGTGTAATCAAACAACTACGCCCTTCAGGAACCGCGCCACACGTCTTACAAATGGCCAGAGAGTTATTTGAGCGAGAAGCCAAAACCCTAGGTAAAATTGGCAATCATCCTCAAGTACCAAGGCTACTTGACTATTTTGAGGAGAAAGAACAATTTTATTTAATTCAAGAGTACATTAGTGGTTCCACATTACAACAAGAAGTCAAACTTAATGGTATTTTCAGCGAAGCAGGAATCAAACAGTTTTTGAGCGAAATTTTGCCCTTGATACAATACATCCACGAGCAAAATGTAATTCATCGTGACATCAAGCCAGCTAATTTAATTCGTCGGACTCAAGATGCCAGAATGGTGCTAATTGACTTTGGTGCTGTCAAAAATCAAGTTAGCCAAGCTGCAATTAGCCAATCGGGACAGACAGCATTAACGGCTTATGCCATTGGGACTCCTGGTTTTGCACCTCCAGAGCAAATGGCGATGCGTCCAGTGTATGCCAGTGATATTTACGCACTTGGTGTTACCTGTATTTATCTATTGAGCGGTAAAACTCCTAAAGATTTAGATTACAATCCCAAAACAGGGGACATGATGTGGGAGCATCTTGTGCAAGTGAGTGATCATCTCACTTCTGTTCTGAGAAAAATGTTAGATGTGTCAGTACGCAATCGTTACCAGTCAGCAGAAGAAGTACTCAGAGCCTTAGATATTGAACCCTATTTGGAAAGTTTAGCCCAGGGTTTACTGGTAAAATCTGATTCTAGTGTTAAAGAGCCAACATTTAACCGACCAGAAAATTCTGCTATTTTATCCAACAACCCTGCGAGTGATTTTACTGGTGCAGGAAGTAAAGCACAATTAGCAGCAGCAATTCGAGCTAGACGAGCCAAAAATGCAGACCAAAGCGGAGTACGTCAGGGGTCTTCGGCAGGAAAATCTACAAACGTATCTAATAATACAAGTATTAAGTCACACCGGAAACATTATCAAGGACGCAAATTAAATTCCCAAACTTTACTCACAGCTTATCTCAAGGGAAGGCGTGATTTTTCTCTCCACAATTTCAGTTTTTTAAAATTACAAGGTGCTGATTTATCAGGAACAAATTTTCATTCTGCTCAATTCCAAAGTACTAATCTCCAAGGTGCTAATCTCTACAATAGTGACTTTGGCAGAGCTAGTCTGACTAGAGCAAATCTTAGAGACGCTAATGTGAGCAAAGCTTATTTTAACCATGCTGATTTAGAAGGTGCAGACCTGCGTGGCGCAGACCTGAGCGAAGCTTATCTTAGCAATGCTAATCTCAGAGGAGCTAATTTGTGTGGTGCTAATCTCACTGGTGCGAAAGTTTCTGATGAGCAACTAGCGTTAGCGAAAACCAATTGGATGACAATCCGCCCCAATGGTAAACGAGGGTTATTATAGCAAAAGTCAAAACTCAAATATAGGAATCCGGTTTGATTGCTGTTAGCGTAGCGTGGCGTAAAGCCTGACGGCATAGCTGCGCTTAGAGCCATAATTACTCGTAGAGCCAGGGAACAGGGAACAGGGAACAGGGAACAGAGAAAGAAGAATAACGTGTACGGATTTTTATTCCAAAATCAAATAGGAGTCCTATACTTGCTGTAAATTGGTTATAAGAAATACAAGGAATTTAGAGACGTTCCATAGAACGTCTCTACAAAGGTTTTCGGCTCACGAATTTGCTTAACCGAGTAGTAGTCAACCTATACTTTGCCTTAAAAGAAAAAAAAGACTGAACCTATATCAGGTCAGTCTTTTTGGGTGTTTTATTCTTCTTCTTCTTCTAATTCAACATCTTCATCTTCTTCATTAGCTTTAGAGACTGAATTTGCCGAAACCACAGCCCCCATATCTAGTTTTTGACGTACCAATTCCTTAATTTGTTCAGTAAATTCGGGCTTTTCTTCTAGGTACTTAATAGCGTTATCTCGACCTTGGGAAATGTTATCACCGTTGTAACTGTACCAAGCTCCTTTGCGAACAATCACCCCTGTTTCTTCTGCTAAGTCCACCAGACAGCCCAAGGTAGACACTCCTTTACCAAAGATGATGTCAAATTCAGCGATTCTAAAGGGCGGTGCAACTTTATTTTTGGCAACTTTGACTTTCACACGGTTACCAAATTCATCAGTACCTTTTTTCAAGGTTTGAATGCGGCGAATATCTAGGCGGACTGAGGCGTAAAATTTCAAGGCGTTACCACCTGTGGTAGTTTCTGGGCTACCGTAGGTAATACCGATTTTTTGCCGCAACTGGTTAATGAAGATGACTGTGCATCCAGATTTACCTATATTACCAGTGATTTTACGTAGGGCTTGACTCATCAACCTGGCTTGAAGTCCAACGTGAGTATCACCCATATCACCTTCAATTTCGGCACGAGGTACTAGGGCGGCTACTGAGTCAATCACAACAATATCTACTGCGGCGGAGCGCACCAGCTGATCGACGATTTCTAAGGCTGATTCCCCTGTGTCTGGTTGGGACACTAGCAAGTTGTCAATATCGACACCCAAAGCCGCCGCATAGGTCGGATCTAGGGCGTGTTCCGCATCAACGAAGGCTGCTACACCACCTTCTTTCTGCACTTCAGCGATCGCGTGTAGTGCTACGGTAGTTTTACCAGAACTTTCTGGCCCGTATATTTCAATTACTCGCCCTTTAGGTAAACCGCCACCCAAGGCGAGATCCAATGTCAGCGCCCCTGTAGAAATTGTCTCTACTCGCATCCGGGTAGCATCACCCAGGCGCATGATTGCTCCTTTACCGAAGCTGCGCTCAATCTGGTTGAGTACTATATTTAATGCTTTTTGCTTACCGGAAGTATCGGTGTTAATAGCCATTCTGGACCTCTAAATATACGAACTATAGGGATTTCAGGAATCTGGGGCTGGGAAATTCAGTAGAACAGATATACTATCTTAACCAGAAAATTCTACAATAGTACTTTTAAAAAAGAAACGTGACCAAATCTTAACGCGATCGCCCTGGATTTAGGTTAGCAGTACTACATAATTATAGGAAAATTTTTTAACTACACAGCTACGCAGATCAAAGGGGACTTGATGCTATTATCAGGCGATCGCCCGAATTTGGCTACCTCCCCAAAACCTTAGATTGTCCAGTTTAGATCACAGCACAGTGATTTATCTGCAACTATCTCCAGTTTACCGCGAAGCGCTTCACCCGCGAAGAGTAAGCTATGGAGAGTTTAAACATTGTAAATTTTTGTATCCAAAGTAAGTGAGTATCTGTCCCTGTTCGGGCGCGGACAAAATCAATGAGCCATTTGTATGCAAAACCTGGAATGGTCAACCAAGGAAATACGGTCTGTTTTGCCATAAATTTGGTAGATATCCACAGTATATGGGTATATTAAATA
This sequence comes from Nostocaceae cyanobacterium CSSed10_463m, assembly GCA_003556955.1. Next base: position 284 of record PWQB01000348.1, on the reverse strand, counting down.
TCAAGCCATTAGACTCAAAGCAGGGTACAGAGTATGTTGACGAAACAGTGTCAAGAGGAAATCACATCATTACAGCAAAACTTGAGACGTGAAATTAGTAAAATCTCAGGTGGTTCAGAAATTAATGTCATTAAACATATTTGCATCAACAACTTAAAATCTAAGCTAGAACGATTAGAAGAAATTCATAAACTTCTGAGCATAGAAAAGTATAAAATTGTTTTCATAGGTACTATTGGAGAAGGAAAGACAACAGCTATCTGTCATTTGTTTAACCTAATTAG
>PWQB01000673.1 GCA_003556955.1 Nostocaceae cyanobacterium CSSed10_463m | reverse complement strand
TGAGCGATCGCCGCCCCAGTGCGCTTACCATAAACTATACATTCTAATAGCGAGTTACTACCAAGACGATTAGCACCGTGTACAGAGACACAAGCTGTTTCACCAGCAGCAAAAAAGCCTTCGACTAAATTATCTCCACTGCTGCGAACTCGTCCATCAGTGTTCACTGGGATACCACCCATACAATAGTGATTTGTGGGGCGAATCGGCATCGGCTGAGTGATTGCATCAACACCCACTAAGCGGTGGGCTTCTTCCCAACAAAAGGGAACACGACTCATGATTTTTTCTTTACCCATGTGTCGCAAGTCAAGATAGACACAGGGACCGCCGGCACTGCCATCGGGATGAACACCACGCCCGGCGCGAATTTCGTAAGATATCGCCCGTGAGGTAATGTCACGAGGGGCTAATTCCATGCGACTGGGGGCATAATTTTTCATGAAGCGATCGCCTTCACTATTAATTAAATACGCGCCTTCTCCCCGCACAGCCTCAGAAATCAGCACCCCTACCGGATACAAACCAGTGGGGTGAAACTGGACAAATTCCATATCTTCAAGGGGTAAACCTGCGATCGCCGTCATCGCCAAACCGTCCCCTGTAGAAGCATAATCATTAGAAGTCGTATTATAAACGCGACCATAGCCACCAGTGGCAAACATTACCGCCTTCGCCCGCAGCACTTCTATATGCCCATCTAGCAGGTGAAACATCACCACACCCTTGGCCTCACCTGATTCTAAAATCAAGCGCATTACATACCATTCCTGATAGATATGCACCCCATAACGCCGCAGGTTGTTAACCAACTCATGTAGAATCGCGTGACCAGTTTTATCCGCAGCGTAGCAAGTGCGATCGTGAGAATGTCCCCCAAAAGCCCGTTGTGCAATGCGACCATCAGGTAAACGCGAGAATAAAACCCCGATATGTTCCAAATCAATTACCACATCTGGGGCTTCTTGGGTAAGAATAGCCACTGCGTCTTGGTCGGCTAAATAGTCAGAACCCTTGACAGTATCAAAAGCGTGTGCTTCCCAACTATCTTCAGAATCCACATTTTTCAGAGAAGCCGCCATTCCACCTTGGGCGGCTACAGAATGAGAACGGATGGGATGAGTTTTCGCTACCAAAGCGATATTTAAACTAGGGTCTGTGCGTGCAATTTCCATAGCCGCGCGACATCCTGCCAATCCGCCTCCGACAATAATCACATCATGTTCTAACATCACGAAACCCCGACTGCAAAACGCTGCTGTTCTATTCTATATTTCTTCCACAAGAGGACTCTCACCTGGTAGTGAGATGAATCCTGGGCAAGATTTCTGGTAAAATCCGATTAGCAAGGGGTCCGGGGCAATTCTCGTTAATGATGAATGATATCTGTGATAGCTTGCGTGGCGTAGCCATAGCCGCTCCTACTTGTTGAACTAAGAATCTCCGTGGCTTGGCTCCCAGATAATGTTAAATGCAACTTGCAACAAAAATTCCTAGAGTTTCAGGCGATCGCGCTTTGGCTTAAAAACATCTAGTTGGCATATTTAAATTAGATTAAACTCTTGTGGGGTGGGCATCTTGCCCGCCCATATTAAGCGATAATTTTAACTAGCGATTCCTCAGCTAGTTGCTTGTACTGGTTGTTGCTGAGAAATATTACCGGGCATGGGTTCAGTCTTGGTTGATGGAGATATAGCTGTGACTTCAATATGATTGAATAGGGTCGTGACGAATGCAAACAGCAAAAATGGCAGTGATAACAGAACTATCAGACCGACAGTGGCTAAAGCATATACAGGTCGTTTAGCACCCATCAACGCCAAGGCGGATGCCAAACTGACAGTGATTGTAATTAGCCAAACAATTATTTGACCGTAGATGTCACCAAAGGTGAGAGTACAAACAAACTGGTATTTTTGAGTATTATTTTTGTTCATCATACATATTTTATATTTACTTCAAGTATCTCCCTCATGTTCTACGTTAAAGCCATGTTTGACTGGCAGCAAATTTCTCAATATTTTGGCAAAGTTTGTAATTTTACTTAACAGTTTTTTAGTAATCAGCCTAAATGCGTCAGGACTAACATCCTTGACAGGTGAGGTTTTCGATTCAGTGTAGCCATGTTCGCCGGAATTTACATCACTTGGCCATACTTGTTCGAGATCATGCTTTTAAGTAATTTTTATGTACTGGATGCTACTTGCGTTTTAATTGTAATTGTGGTAGCGATCGCCGAAACTGGCTAAATTAGATTAGTTTGTACTTATCAAAGGATATTGGGCAGTGAATTAAATAATATCTAGCAAGAGTTTTGTAGCAAAAAGGACATTTTTTTTGATACCAAAGCCCTAATATCATTGATGGTTAAACAATAACTATAAATTCAGCCTAGCTGGAGTAAAGATTATACCCTGTTTTAGCCTACAAGAATAAAAATAAAACTACTAGGCAGTTTATGAACTAGGAATTGAGATAAGAGATAGGGGATCGCTACTTTCAAAATTAGCAACTAATAAGTATAAGTTAATGGAAGGCCATTTTTATATTTTCTTTGTTATTTTGTATTTAACGGGACAGTTATTCCTTATCTAGTGAGCTTAAATATAAAGTAAGTGAACTATTTACCAGCAAGTTCTATGCAAATTACTCATCTTGTGCTTTTCTCCTTCCTTTCATCCAGTAAGTACAAGACAAATGACCGACATAGATTGCATGGTAAAGCTCTAAATCGGCAAATAGTTTATCAATACAAGGAAGACCTTGCTTAGAACTATGCTTAAGACAAATAATCAACATATTATCCTACCTGCTTTTATCAAACCAGCAGAAGTAGAAGCCACGCATCAAGCGGGTAGAAAAAATAAATTTACTCTGCCTAAATTCGATTTACTGCAACCATTGCGTAATAAGCTAGACAATCTCGAAATTAAAAATCGTGACTTTGCTCACTTTATTGCGAAATTGATTCCGGCGCAGTGTCCTTTTGAGCGTGATGTGATTTTATTTGGTCGCAAAATAGGACATATTCCCGCAATGTGTAAGCTGAATCCACTTTATGATCAGTTTGTCGGCTTGCGTTTTCGGGCATTATGTTATTTAGTAGATGAGTGTGGAGAAGACATCCAGACATACTGCTAAATCCCAACTGAGAAAACGTAGCATGGAAATTAAAATTGAGCATCAACCGAGTGAAGAACATCTTAAGGAGTTAGGTGTTTTCAAATGGGCAATTTGGCAGAAAGAAATATCCAAATTTCCTTGGACTTATGATTCTCAAGAGACTTGTTATTTTTTGTTAGGTGATGTCGTTGTTACGCCTGATGGTGGACAACCAGTGCAGATGGGTAAAGGTGATTTAGTTACTTTTCCTGCTGGTATGTCTTGTACATGGGAAATTAGAAGCGACGTGAAAAAACATTATTGCTTTGATTAGTCAAGTGTCAAGCATCAAGAATTAATTTTCTGGTCTTTTGGTTGATTTTATTCTCCAGAATGCAAGCATCTCTACAGTCAATTGAATACAAGGATAAAGGACACAGTATGTACTGTGTCCTTTTGATGTTGTGTTGAAAATAGGGTGTTGATGATTGACAATATGGATTTGTTGCGCGCAAAGGCGCAAAGGTAGAAAGGAAAACAAAGGTGATTTTGGCATTTTATACTCTAATTCATGCCAGTAGTGGTGTGACAAGCTTAAAATGTTGCATTATATTTCTCTTGTGGAACAGGCATCTTGCCTGTTCTGGGCGGGCTAGAAGCCCACCCCACAATATTTATGCTTATGCACTGTTTTAGGCTTTTCAGTCCAGTAGTACCTTATTTAACTGCCAAAAAATCGCTTAGAGATCACAACATGAGTTCATCTGCTCAAATCCCTCAATATGTAACCAATTTGCGTGCCTTCTACGAACCGCCTAGCCAAGATTTAACTTTGGGTATTGTTGTTTTCTATGAGCAATTGGAACCAGCAGCAGATATAGAACAGGTGGCTCTACGGTACTATCGAGAATTTATTGGTGTTTACTGGGATCGTTTTGGCGAAAGCACTTGGATGCAGTCTTGGCAGAAAGTTTACGAACGTCCTGTAGGTAAAAAGTCTGATATTGTGAGTGAGCTAAACGCCGTCATTTATAGGACTTACGTTTGTGATCGTTTATCCAATCTGCTGAGATTTGATCCGGTAGACGATTGCGAAACGGCGCAGCAACTTTTAGCAGCTGCGTATGATCATCCTGATGTGACTGACTTAAGGATTTACAAGATTGGCGATAGTGGTGTAATGGAAGGACTATTAATTATTGGATACCGTGTGACCGGAGAGACAACAGTTGTAGTGTTGCTGGTTGATTGAAAAAGGTACGTTGCTAACTTTCAACGGCTTGTTTTCCGGTACTAGGTTA
>PWQB01000640.1 GCA_003556955.1 Nostocaceae cyanobacterium CSSed10_463m | reverse complement strand
CAAGCAGGATTAATTTTACCTTTAAGTGAGGCTTACCGTATTCCTTTAGTATTTAATCAAGAAGAAGCAGTTAATTTAACTTTTGATAGTTCACGGATAGGTTATAAATTTTTGCATGATAGAGTCCAACAAGCGGCTTATTTGTTAATTCCTGAAAATCAGAAAAAATTGACTCATTTTAAAATAGGTCAGTTGCTGTTAAAAAATACTTCCCAGGAAGAAATAGAAAGTAATATTTTTGATATTGTTAATCAGTTAAATATTGGTATTGCTTATCTAGTAGAAAAATCTGAAAAAACTGAATTAGCTAAACTCAATTTAAGAGCAGGAGGTAAAGCCAAAGCTTCCACAGCTTATATAGCTGCGCTGAAATATCTGAACACCGGGATACAATTGTTAAGTCAAGATACTTGGGAAACTGAATATCAATTAACCATCAATTTATATAATGGTGCAACCGAAGTAGCTTATCTGAGTGGTAACTTTGAGCAGATGCAGCAAGGGGCGGAGGTGGTGCTACAACAAGCAAAAACTTTATTAGATAAAGTCAAAGTCTATGAAGTAAAAATTATCGCTGATATAGTCCAGAGTCAACAATTAGAGGCTATCCAGACTGCACTTTCAATTTTACAACTTTTAGGAATAAATTTCCCTCAGCAGCCTACATCTGATGATTTTCAAGAAAAAATGGCTGGAATTTCTAGGGATTTAAAAGATAAAGCGATCGCAGATTTAATTAACCTACCATTAATGACTGATCCTAACAAGATCGCCGCCATGAAAATCTTAATGGGAGTTCTGCCGGCGGCTTTTCAAACTGCTCCAGCAATGATGCCAATTATTGCCTGTGAAATGGTGAATTTATCTTTAAAATATGGTAATACAGCCGTATCTGCTTATGGTTACAGTCTTTATGGTTTAATTCTCTGCGGAGTGGAAGGGGAAATTAATGCTGGCTATGATTTTGGTAAGTTGGCTTTTAGTGTAGTATCCCAATTTAACGCCACAGAAATCAAAGCTAAAATTCTCACAGTCATTAGCGCCCATGTTCTGCATTGGAAAGAACATATTAGAGAGACGTTTGTCACATCTAAAACTGGCTACCTTTGCGGTTTGGAAACTGGCGATTTAGAATATGCTGGCTATTGTGGCTATATTTATCCTCATCATTGTTTTTGGCTAGGTAAAGAAATTTGGAGTTTAGAAAAAGAACTAATTGCTTATTGTGATTCGCTGCAAAAAATTAAGCAACAAGTCGCTTTAACTTGGAATAAAATTTATTTACAAACAGTAATAAATTTAAAAACTAATCCTGAAAATATTACTTGTTTATTGGGTGATGTATACAATGAGCAAGATATGCTACCTATTCACCAAAAATTTAATGACCTGTATACAATTAATCATTTATTTGTGAATAAGCTGATGCTCTCTTATCTGTTTGGAGAGTATGAGCAAGCCAGAGAAAATGCAGTTATGGCAGAAAAATCTTTAGGCGGAGTGACAGGGCTATTTGTTGTACCTGTGTTTTATTTTTATGATTCTTTAGCTCAGTTAGCTATTTATCGTACTGCTGAAGAATCTCAGCAAAAGTTTATTCTGGAAAAAGTAGCAGCTAATCAAGAAAAAATGCAACTCTGGGCGACTCACGCTCCGATGAATCATTTACACAAATTTTATCTTGTGGAGGCGGAAAGATATGGAGTTTTAGGTGCAAACCTGGAAGCAATGGAATACTATGAAAATGCGATTGTGAAATCACAGGAAAATGGTTATCTCCAAGAAGAAGCTTTAGCTTGTGAGTTAGCCGCAGCGTTTTATCAAGGTTTAGGTAAAGAATTAATTCACAAAGCTTATATAACAAAAGCCTATTATACATATATTCGGTGGGGTGCGATCGCTAAAGTTAAACAATTAGAATCAAACTATCCTTTTCTGGTCGAACAAGCCAATAATCATCAAATTTCCACTTTAAAATCAGATGTGACTCACATTGCTACTAAATCTACTACCAGCAATGGGTTTAGTGATGTTCTCGATTTTTCGACATTTATCAAGTTTTCCCAAGCGATTACTAATGAAATCGTTTTAGAAAATCTTTTGAGCAAGTTAATCAAAATTTTACTAGAAAATGCCGCCGCACAAAAAGCATTTTTATTGTTACTTCAAGATAATCAATTATATATAGAAGCTTCGGGAACTGCGGCAGATAATGAAGTCACGGTTTTACAATCTATTCCTCTAGAAGGTTATCAAGATTTACCTATCTCAGTTGTAAATTATGTCTTGAGAACACAAACCAGTATTGTTTTCAATGACGCTACACTTGCTGAACCATTTAATCTTGATAGCTATATTCAAAAATTTAAATCCAAATCTATTTTTTGCTTACCAATTATTTTTAAATCACAAATTACAGGTATTATCTACTTAGAGAACCAGCTAACAGCAGGAGCTTTTATTCCAGAAAGGGTAGAAGTGTTAAAAGTTTTAGTTTCTCAAATGGCTATTGCCATAGAAAATGCTCGCTTGTATACTAGAGAGCAAGATAAATCTCGACAATTAGAACAATCATTAAAAAATTTACAAGAAGCACAAATCCAACTTATTCAAAGTGAAAAGATGTCTTCTTTGGGAAATTTGGTTGCAGGAATAGCACACGAAATTAATAATCCTGTTGGTTTTATTTCAGTGAGTATCGGACAAGCAAAAGAAGCTGTAAATGATTTAGTAAATCATCTGCAAATGTACCAAGAAAAATTTCCTGATCCTGGTGCAGAAATTACCGAAAAAGCCGCAGCAATAGATATAGATTACCTGGTAGCAGATTTACCCAAAATCATTGATAGTATGAAAGCAGGTACACAACGGATTCGCAACATCAGTACTTCTCTGCGGATTTTTTCCCGCGCTGATACCAAATCTAAATTATTAGCTAATATCCATGAAGGTATTGATAGCACTTTGTTGATTTTACAACTTCGCCTCAAAGCTAATCATTGTCGTCCGGCGATTCAAGTTATTAAAAATTATGGAAACATTCCCAAAATAAAATGTTATTTAGGACAATTGAATCAGGTATTTATGAATATATTAGCCAATGCTATTGATGCTTTAGATGAAGCAGTTGCTGGTTATACTTATGCAGAAAATGAAGTTAAACCTGCTCAAGTTATCACAATTAATACTGAATTATCTGAAGACCAGACAAATGTAATTATTAAAATCAAAGATAATGCTCAAGGAATGACAGAAGAAGTTAAATCATGTATATTCGACAATTTGTTTACTACTAAAGATGTGGGTAAAGGTACAGGATTAGGATTATCCATTAGTCAAAAAATTATAGAAGAAAAGCATGGAGGTAGTTTATTTTGTGAGTCAGTTTTGGGAGAAGGAACAGAGTTTATTATTTATATTCCTGTGTAATTATTAATATAATGTAGAATAATTTAGAGAGACGTTCCGCCGGAACGTCTCTACGATGCATCTTTATATTAAATTGGTATTACATAGTAATTATTAAAAATTTAATAGGTTTAATTTCACGGTAAAGTGTAAATTACAAATACAGTTAAAATCAGGGTTTTGTTTTATGGAAATCAACCGAGAAAACAAAAGTGCATTTTCAAAATTTATCTCAATTTTATTTCATCGGATCACCTTAATCGCTCTAGCAGCTACTTTGGTTGTGTTGATTGGGGGTAGGTTTGAACCAGCAAATGCAAGTCAACCAAATGCAGAATTAGAAATTCAAAAATTAACAACTTGTTACGCCTTGGGAACTGATGCGATTGGGAGTGGAAATGTTCTACAAGGCAAAAATATTTATCAAGATTGTTTTACTGCGGATGCAGAGATTACAGCTGTTTTTCCTGATCAGACTAGTGTCACCCTGATCGGAACAGATGCGTGGGCGGATTTTGTGGCTTCAGTGTTTCAAGGTAATGGCTATCAAGCTACCCAACACCTAATTGGAACCATCAATATTTCCGTTCAAGGTAACCAAGCTCAGATGTCTTCTTATCTCCATGCAACTCATAAGCTTTCAGATACTAGCATTGATGTGGCGAATGGCACGTATGAGGATGAAGTTGTCAAAGTCAATGGGAGTTGGAAAATTCAACGTCGGACTCTCAAACTAATCACTTTCTTAAATCTGAGTTCTCCACAAACTACGACTTCACGTCAACGTACACCTTGGCGTATGCGTTAAGTATTACAGTGTAGGGGCGTATTGCAATACACCCCTTCTGACTGGACAAGATATTAGGGATTTCCTAGTCTGTTTAGGTACAAGAACCCCACCCCCAACCCCCTCCCCGCAAGCGAGGAGGGGGCTATGATGTACCTTATTTGATTAGTAAAGGCTATATCGAATCACAGGGGGCAAACCTCTATCTCTT
>PWQB01000030.1 GCA_003556955.1 Nostocaceae cyanobacterium CSSed10_463m | reverse complement strand
TGCACCATCGGCAATCCGGAAAAAAACAGCCATCTTCAACCAAATCTAGCTATACTCGTGTTGTTACCATTGAGCCATGCTTCGTAGGAATACAATTACACAGATTAATTCGTGGCTGATGTCAGATCACACTGTGAGGTCTACTAAGTATTTTTCAAAAATGCAATATAGCTATTGTGATAGAGCGAGTAAATGGACTAAGCGGACGAGGTAGATGAATATACACACCTTTAATAATGATTATGTTGCTTGCCCAATTTGTCAAAGAAATGCCAAGCAAAGACTAGCCGAGTCACATATTGGCTTGTTTAGCTGTCCTTATTGTCAGCAAAGGCTAGTAGTTTGTCGCAGTGGCCATTATGTCCGTGATCCGTTTATGCTCAAACAGATCATGCTTTGTTCGTCTCTACGTCGTCAAAGTAGTCCTTTCGCTAGAATTATACGAGATTTTATTCTGATTAAGCGTCCTATATTAAGCTTGGCTGTGGGTTTGGCTATTTTCTTGAGCATGATCACTCTCACGGAGCAAAATACAAAATATGATCAGCAAGTTACTCCTACGGAGGATATTCAAAAGACTGAATAGTAGAGGGTTTCAGGGTAAAAATCCATCTGTTTAAAACTGATTGGGTTCTTTAGTAATTAATATCCAACCTTGAGCTTCGTCAATTTCCTTGACTGATTCTAGTTGCAGTTCTTTGATCACATCTGCATTGATTAAAAAATAGGGTTGTGCAGTATAATGCCAATGATATTGCAGTTCGGTTATAGAAGCGGGAATAATGGTGCGCTCGCTATAAAAATCCAATGAAGGTCTATGGTAAGGAAAAGATGTATAAATTTTTCTCACGTCTGGATCTGCTTGCTGGATCATCGCTGCTACTGGTTTGACTGGATAAGCTTCCCATAATTCCCAAGCCCAGTAGTTTGATCTCATTAATAGCAGCAGAGAAATATAACTTCCCCAACATAAAACCTTGAGGAATTCCCCATTACCTCGTTCTGCCAAAATAGCTGCTAAAGTCATGGTTAAGGCTACAGCCGCAAAAATTAGCTGTAAGTCGATTTTCTCTACTGTACCGCTACTAAAGTAAATGCTACCTGCTGAAGTGACTACGGCCAGTATTGATAAACTAGCCACCCAAAACCTGGGATAAGATGATGCAATGGGTAGATTTTCGATTTCTGCTAACTGAGCGCCAAAAGCTAAGGCTAAACTAGGGTATATGGGCAATAAATACCAAGGAACTTTAATACTCAGTAAGGAAATGAGCAGTAAATAGACGAGGCTCCATACCAATAGGAGTTTTGCCCAGCTAAAGTTAAGATTTTCCCAAATTAAGCGTATAGTTTGCGGTAAAAAAATCAACCAAGGCCATGTCCACTTGAGAATTTCGATCACATAGTACCAGGGGGGGGCAGAGTTGCTGTCAATGGCTGTACCAGTTCCCCTTAAGGTTTGATTGAACAGGCCTGTTTGAACAAAAGTTTCACCGTAGTGCAGCAGTTGCAGAGTATACCAAACTCCTACAGGTAAAAGGCCAATGAAGATGCCTATCCAGAAATAGTTACTGGTGAGTAATCTGGGTGTATCCCAAAACAGAAAGACAATTGCGATCGCACCTAGTAATATACCTAATAACCCCTGAGTTAAACAAATTAACCCCAGTGCAATGCCAGTTCCCAGACAGTAACGTAAATCTCGGCGCGATCGCAACACGCACAACATCATCACCATTAAAAAACTAACTACTGCACCCTCTAAAATCGCCAATCGACCATGACGCACTACTGGCAGCATGGTCAAATAAATCACAGCACTATAAACAGATGCCCAACGTTGACGAAACATCTCACGACCAATACCATACAGCAATGGTACGGAAAAAGCTGTTAAAATTGAGGTAGGTAAGCGAGTAGTCCATTCATTCACGCCTCCTAAAGAATAAGCCCCAGCAATTAGCCAATGTATCAAAGGTGGTTTGTTATGATACGGTTGCCCTCCAAGGGTGGGATAAAGCCATCGCATAGAAGCTGCGGGCGCATTCCAAATTTCCTTAGCAACCTGTGCCACAGTCGCTTCATCCCCATCTTGCAGAGGCAATTCGCCCAGGTTAATACTAAACAGTAACACTGCGGCCAACAGTAGTACTATTAGCCATAGCCAATCAATCCATTGATTAACTGGGCGATGCTGTTTTTCTAGATAGCCCCAAATAAAGCTTCCTTCTTGCATATTCTATGATCATCAATTTACTTGTTGGTTTGATTAAGTAATCATTAGTTGTTGAGGGTACATAACCAGGACTGTTGTTTAAACTATATACCTGGTGTAGTTCACTAAGGACTAAGAATCAAGGACTAATAACTCCGCGTCGCGGTTTGATTACATAGAGACCAAAATAAATCTCTAATATTGCCACCCAGTAACCATATATATGTTGAACAATTCCTAAGTTCTTAGGTTAGCTCATTTTTATCTGGAGAAGGATAATTTTTTGCCAAATTCATCTCAAATTTCTTCAAGTTATTTAACAATTATTAGTTGCTAGAAATGATACAAATAGTACAAATATAGATATATTAAATACCTGGTGAGGAAAGTGCCAATGAGTTTACCTTTTATTTTAGATATAACAATTGGTTTAATTTTTATCTACTTAACTTTAAGCTTGTTAGCTTCCGAAATCCAAGAGATGATTACTACCATTTTACAATGGCGTGCAGTTCACCTGAAAAAATCCATTGAAATTTTGGTAGCAGGTGATGCGAAAGATTCCAACAATGATAGTGTCATCAGCTTTGTGAATGACTTGTACAATCATCCCTTGATTAAAGGTGTCAATCAAGAGTCAAAGGGATTTTTAACTAATTTACCTCGCAAGTTGATTTGGTTCTTATCATCTCTTCCTATGAAATTTTCCCTATCTGGAGAAAAAAGAATTAAAAGTATTTTTGGCTATACAGAAGATGAACCAGGAGATATCAAATCTGACCATAGCAAGTCTCTAAAACACAGTGCGCCGTCTTATATTCCGGCGGAGACTTTTGCTACAACTGTCATGGAAACATTGGGTATACCAACACTTGTTCAAAAGTTAACTGAATCAAGACTGATAAACTTCCAAAATGAAGAGTTACATGAGATACAAAATCTCTTGTTAAAGTTTCATAACCAGGTGAATGATATAGATGATCATGTCCATAGTTTTTCAGTTAATATCTACCATGATTTTACAGAAATAGTTGTAGACAGCTTTACTAAGATTGTTACTGATTTTCAAAACGATAAAACTGACTTAGTGAGTAGCATGAATCGGATGAAGCAAAGTATAGATAGGTACATGGAAATTTTTCAAGCAGATATGCCAGATAATTTTTTTGCTCATCAAACTTTGCGAAAATTGAAATTTATTAGAGAAGATATTTTTAGTAATATTGAACAAACTATTGCACTCAAAGGTTTAAAACCTAATATTCATGAAGTTATGCAGCTAATCAATATAGGTAGTGAGATTCACCAAAGTTTACGCCATGAAATTCAAGGACAAAATAGTGAAGCACATCAAAGGTTTGAATATTTAAGTCAAAAATTGCAAGAATTGACTAAACATCTGCCGCCATCTGTGATTAACAACATGGTTACCTTAGCAAAACGGGCTGAGAAAAAAGCTAAAACTACAGAAGAAGGAATTTATATATTACAACAAGAGATAGAGCAAACTTTTGATAGATCAATGGAGCGAGCTTGTGGGGTTTACAAACGCAATGCCAAAGGAGTAGCACTTTTAATTGGCTTTGCCATTGCCGTACTTGCTAATGCTGATGCATTTCATATTGTGAGCCGATTATCAAAAGATTCTTCTGTACGGATTGCTATTGTTAATAATGCTGGACAAATTGTGCAGAACAATAATATTGATTCATCTGAAAATTTAGCAAATTTCAAAAAACAAACTGAAGAAATTTTAGCAGATGTTGCTTTACCTATTGGTTGGACTGCGATTAATTTAAAACAGCAAATTGATTGGCATCCCAGTCAGAAATATGATTTTTCTATGAGGAAATTTTTCCAGATGATTTGCGGCTGGTTTGTCAGTGGTATTGCTATTTCGATGGGTGCGCCCTTTTGGTTTGATTTACTAGGTAAATTTATCAATGTGCGGAATACAGGGAAACCACCCGCATCTGCTGCTAAAAAATAAAAATTACCCGTAAGTCCCACTCTTGATCATGGCGGATAATTTCAATTTGTTTGATAAATTCTCTCAAATAAAACCTGCGTTCTGCTTCTGATAAGTCAAACCAAAATTGGGGAATGGAAACAGCTTGAGCCACAGAACGCAAGTTGACAGGGGGAAGTGTAGCTAGTTTGGCTTGGAGTTGAGAAATTTCGGTGCGGAGTTTGT
>PWQB01000329.1 GCA_003556955.1 Nostocaceae cyanobacterium CSSed10_463m | reverse complement strand
TCTGAGGTTTTTGAGAATGCCGCAATAATCAACAATCAAGCCGTTATTTTTACCTTCAAAGACTCGGTTAGCACGGGCGATCGCTTGCATGAGAGTATGGGCTTTGAGGGGTTTATCAAGGTAGAGGACAGACAGGGGCGGGACATCAAAACCGGTTAACCACATGGCACAAACAATGGCGATGCGGAAGGGATGATTGCCATCTTTAAAGGCTGTTTCTAAACTGATGCGTTTACCGTCTGCTAGTTCAAAACCGTGATTAATCCGGTCACGGTGAAAGTTAATATCTAAATCCCACTGGCGGAATTTTTCCACTTCTCCCTGTTCATGACTGACCACAACAGCAGCAACGGTTTCTTCCATCCAGACTATCTGACGTTCTCGGTAGATGGCTTCTTGCTGGTCGGTGATGGTTTTGAATTGTTTTTTGAGTTTTTTGATTTCCAGTTGCCAGAAATGGGTGATTTTTGCATACATCCGTCCGCAGGTGATTTTGTCAATGCAGACAAACATGGCTTTACCCATTTCCCAACCGTTAGCGTAGTGTTGGACAAAATCTTCAGCGATCGCATTGAGGCGTTTTTCAGCAGTAATAATGTGATAATCTTGTTTCAATGCCCGTTCTAAACGCTGTTCAACGTCTTTATCTTCAATTTCTAATTCTTCAAGTTTGGCAGCAATGATTATTTTCGGGGTTATCAAAGTCAAATATCTTTAAAGTTGGGGTGCGGGTTTCGCCTTTTTCGTTGCGGTAGGTAACTTTTACACCGTCTCGCAGCAGGTTGTATTTTTCGCGGTTAATGGTGAGGAGGGTTTGACTGCTGTTATATTCGGTAATAGCTCGGATTGCGGCTGTATAGGCTGAATCGGGGTGATGGGGGTTAAGTTCCCGCAGTTTTATGTTGAGGTAGCGGGTGAGGATAATTTGTTTTTGGTCTGTGCGTCCTAAAAGGCTGTTTTCGCCAAGGTCTTCTTGATTATAGGCGTAGACAGATTCCCAGCCCAGGTATTTTTGTAGATAGTCGGCGGTGGTGCGTTGGACAAGGTTTTCTTCGTTGAAGGGTGACATAAATCACTGGGAAGAGGGAACCCTCCATTCTCTTTAAAATTTCCCATAGTAACAACAATATTTTTTGTTTCTTGTTCAATAAAATCTTGGCTTTTAAAAGAAAACCCCTGAGTAATTGTTAAAACTTTATCTAAAGTTACCAGTTTCCAACCTTCAGGAATATCATCAATAATGGGGGTGTGTTCATGACCGGGGAAGCGCAGATAAACAAACCATTCCCGATATAGCAGACGTGCCGATTCTTCCAACAACTCAATGCGGCGGCGATTATTTTCGATTAAGTCGTCATAAGCAGCTAAAATACGACCAGCCTTTTTTTGTACATCTAAATCTGGAAGACCTTCAACAGATAATCGTCTAATATCTTTCATATTTACGTGTTTAGCAGTAGCTCCCGTTTCTCCTGCTAAAAGTCTTCCCTGTTGCTTGGGAGCTAATAAAAAATAACACAAAAAATCTGGATCTACGATTTCTGCATTTGGTCTAAGTAATACTGTTCTTTGACCTAAACATACTGTCTGACCTTCTTTGACGATAGCCACATTTCCAGCAGGTGCTTCACGAGCAAGGATTAAATCATTAGTTTGTGGAACTGCTCTTTGAGTCCAAATATCATAATTTTCTTCTGACACTCGATAAACACTTTTTAAGTCAAGGCGACCACGTTGAATATTTGGTGTTCTAATAAGTGGATAACCTTCTTTTTGAGTTGGTGCTGTGTTATGTAAGCAATCAACAATTAATTCACAAACATCATTAAGTGTTGATGTTTCATTCTTTTTCATATCCCCAATTCCTCAAGCATTTTCTAACAGTTCCCCCTTCAGATAACGTTCCAGTGCATCCGTAACCAACTTATTGAGATTCACCCCCCGTTGTTGGGCAAATAAAGCCGTCTGACGATGAAGTTGGCTACCTACACGCACATGAAAACTTCCCTTAAACGCCTTCTCTGGCTCAATACCTTTTTCCTCACAGAGAGCCAAATAATCATCAATTGCTTCCTCATTGTTATATTTTTCTTTCCCGAAAGTATCATTGCTCAAAGGATTAGTCTTAATAAATTTTGATAAAAGAGCATATTTAAGATTTTGTTTCATATTTCTAAATCCTCAAAACTCCCCCCTTTCAAAGGGGGGTTGGGGGGATAAATCCCATAATCTGCTGACAAACAGCCTCAAAACTATGTAATACTTCATCATTAGTAAACCGAATCACCCGCAATCCGTACCCACCTAAAATATCTGTCCTTTGTATGTCATAAGCTATAACGTCCGGCGTAAAATGGCTATCACCATCTACCTCGATTACTAACTTCAACTTAGGACAATAAAAATCAACAATAAAATGCTCAATTGGCTTTTGTCGCCACATTTTTAGGAGAAATGTCCTTAAAAATCCCCAGAGTTTCCGTTCGGCTGGAGTAGGATTTTTCCGCATTTCTTTGGCTCTAGCGATTAATCGTGGATTGTAAGGGAGAAAAAACCGACATTCTTTGAGATTAGACATCATCCTTATCCCCCCTAGCCCCCCTTAGAAAGGGGGGAATAATACATAGTTGTTTCATCTTTCTAACTTCTCAATGCGGATATATTCCACCTGTCCGTAGAAGATTTTATCGTCATCACTATAGTGAATAGAACCGAAATCCTTGTATTGCATTATGTCATTCATTACCCATCTTAAATCACCAATTCCTCAAAAAATTTAACCATCACCAAATTCTTGTTGAAAAATAACCTCAATTTGTTCTTGCAGAAGTGGAACTTTATTTTGCACAATGTCCCAAATTATTTCATTTTCTAGACTGAAATAAGCATGAGCTAAAATATCTCTTAAACCTGCTATTTTCCGCCATTCTACCGTAGGATAACGATTTCTAGTTTCCGTCGGTACTTGCTTAATTGCCTCCCCGATAATTTGCAGATTTCGCAGCACAGCATCAAACCTCAACTCATCTTCAAAAAACTGGTCATAGCTGATACCTTCCGTATAACGCAAAACCTTGTGACAACTGTTCAAAATATCCTCAAAATACAGTCTGAGACTACGAGACATAGATAGCCTCTGTTTCAATGACATCTCTAATTTGAGGCTTTAACATTTTCTTGCTAACTACATCTACGGGACACCCCAAACTATCCTCCAGAAAAAACTTTAAGTCCATGTAACAGTCAAACGTCACCTTGCCGTCAAACTCCACTAATAAATCAATATCACTTTTAGCCGTGGCTTCATCCCTCGCTACCGAACCAAATAAAGCCAAAGATTTTACACCATAACCACGAATTTCTGCCCCATGAGCTTTTAAAAAAGCGATTAATTTTTCTCGTTTCATTTTTTTAATCCTCAACCATTTTTCAGGGAATAAACCAGAAATAATCCTGATATTACATCATGTCATTCATAGCAATTCATCACCATATTTTTCTAACCAAATCAGCAAAGTATTTTCATCAATCTCCCCAGATGCTAAACCCTCCATCACTAATACTATCTCCGGTTCCGGTGCGTTAAAACCATAACCATTCAACCCCAAAAAAACATACATTGCCATAAAAGCTGTACGCTTATTACCATCCACAAAGGGATGATTTTTACACAAAGCAAAACCATAAGCGGCCGCCAATTCCCAGAGCGAAACCTCCGACTGATAAGAAAATTTATGCTGAGGACGGGCTAAACTCGCTGCTAATAACCCCGGATCTCTCACCCCAGATAAACCGCCATACTGAGAAATCAAACCTTCATGGATAGCCAGCACCATCTGTTCTGTCAGCCAAGTTGGTTCATTCACTTAGCGAGTTCCTTCAACGAATGACGAAACTTCTGGCTACCTTCCCGATAAATAGCCATCGCTTTCTCAAACTCAGGATCATAAGGACTAAGCTGGAGTCCATGTTCAGTTTCCGTCACAAATAAAGTATCACCTTCGGAAAGGTTGAGCTTTTCTAACGACTCCTTAGAAAATGTCACCCCTACTGAATTACCAATTTTGCGTAACTTTAAGGTCTGGATCATGAAACTTTCCCTAATGTAATTACAAATGTAACTACCATCTTAACCTTAAATTCCCAATTCTTCAAAGTTTTTAGAGATCGCACTGGCTAAGTCCACCGCTTCCTGATTTAAGTCTTTTAACTCAATGTGGATGTCCCGCAACGTCTCCTCAAAATCAAAATCTTCATCTACCTCCTCTGGAGTAACCCCCACATACCGCCCCGGTGTTAAACTCCAATCATCAGTAAACCAAAAAGTTTTTTCCGAAAGAGCGATCGCTCATCACTCTTACGTAGAGTAAGGTAGTGTAAACTACTAAATACATAATTAATGCTTATAC
>PWQB01000206.1 GCA_003556955.1 Nostocaceae cyanobacterium CSSed10_463m | reverse complement strand
TTTTGTTGACTTAAATAGTCCCAACTACTTGGCATTGCATGGTTTAGGAAGTGAAAGAATTATGGCTAGCTTACAGAGAATTGGTGATATTGTTAATCACCTAATCATTGCTTTAAATGAAAATTGTGAAATAACTCAATAATGATGTAGTAAATTGAGAGTAATTGATTCCTCTCTCCATGTTTAATTGATTTGCTTGATCCTGAATATCATAGAGAATAATTATGTTACTACCCGAAATAAAAATCCCTGTGTCCATTGATATTTTTGAAACTCAACTAGAGTATTTCATGGCTGGTTACTCAGACCCACAAAGCAATAGCTTTTCTTTAAAGAAATGTGATATTGGAAATAGTGGGCATAGATATTCAGTTTTTGTTGAAAAAAACGATTCTGAAAAACCAACTCAGTTGTTAGTTGGTGAGATCGATGTGATTATGATCAATGTCAATAAAGTGGTTGTAAATTCTGCTGCTTATAGCATTGAAGAAACGCGCGCAGGAACTCAATTTTTCGACTATCTTTTTCATAAGATCTATGATTTCTGGAATATTTCTCCAAAATCACTAGAAAATTTTGATGATAGTTTCAATGTAGCAACCGTAACATTAATACGTATTGCTTCTGAGACAGGTTACCTTGGTTTGCCAAATGTCGTTTCTAAAATGCCAGAGTCAAAAAATATTAATTGGACGGAAGGCATAAATATTAATCCTCCTGTTAAGATTGAGAATTCAACATTATCGATTAGTAATGGGAAACAAGAAGAGATAATCAAAATGTACAATCTTGAAATCAACAGAGGTCTTTCAGAACATTACAGATTAAATGAAAAATCAGATAATACAGAGAGCATACATAAAGTTGAGAATTTTCGTGGAAACAAGGAAGAAATTACTCATAAATCTCCTAAATTGTGGCAACAAATTCCTGATAAAGGAAATGACCGTGAAATACTAAGGTTGTGGCATCAAGGCTACACTGCACCACAAATCGCAGCACAGTTCCATTATTCAGAGAGAACAATTTACAATAAGATCCATCAACTCCGGAAAAAACATGGTACCAAGATAGTTCCCAAAAGGATAAACATGTGAAAATCATCTGATTAGGTAAATTCGGTAAATTATTTCGGTAAACTCGGTAAATTCCATTCAGTAATTCTCTAGTCTTAAAATGAACGGTGTAAATGATTGCATCGTTTTTTTTGTTCTAAGGAGGAACAATGGTTACAGAGAGATTACTAAAAGCAGAAGAAGTAGCAGATGTGTTAGGGATCAGCCGATCGAAGGCATACATGATGATGCGTCGAAAGGAAATTCCAACAATCACAATAGGAAAAAATGTTCGTGTAAGCAAAGAAGACTTAGAAGTTTACATTGAGCAAAATCGTTCATTTATCGGAGGAAATAATGAATAACAAACAAGAGGAACAAATTCTTAATACAGAAACCCGCCACGGCCAGGTGGCGGGTCAATCGACAAAGCCCTTAGATCAGGAGTTCATCATGAATAATTTTAACACAAATCTGTCGTCAGATCAATTAAATGGGAAAATTCCCCAATTGCCTAAAGAGGCATTGTTACCAAAGGACCTTGGTTTAGATGCCTGTCCCTGGTTGGATGAGTATGTTGATTTCAGCCGGATTTGGAGCCCCCATTCATACGATGGGTACCATGAAGCTTGCGGTGTGGCCGTACTTTCAACGATTGCTGCAGGACGTGTTGTTTTTGACCTGAGTGGTCAACGAAAAACCAATTTAAATATTTTGTTGGTCGGGCGGACAAGTATCCACGCAAAATCCACAGCTTCAAATATTGCAAAGGATTTATTAAGCGAAGCTGGTCTTGATTGGTTGCTCGCACCTGATGAAATAACGCCTCAAAAGTTAATTTCTGATATGTCCTCTGTTGAATTGCCTGAGAATTATCAGAGTATGAGTAATCAAGACAAGCAGATTGCAGTTAATCGCACACTTACAGCAGGCCAAAGAGGTTGGTTTATTGATGAGTATGGCGATAAAGTGTCTGCTATGATGCAACCCAATGGAGTTAGCAGTGGAACCAAGGGGTTGATACGAACCCTAGATGGTTCACCCAAGAAATATGAGAACCGCACAGTTGCACGAGATGGGGATTTGATCATTAATCCATATTTGACAATAATTGGGAACATTACTGTTGCTGATCTTGTTCCTTATGCAAAAAGCGGCAATACTCTTTGGCGTGATGGATTTTTTGCTAGATTTGGTATGGTGACCCCACCCAGTGATGAATTGCTGTTTGGGAAGTTCCCTAATGAAGAGAGAGTTTTTCCGGATTCATTAATTACACCATTAGTGAATTGGAATGAATATCTAGGATTCCCCCAATACGAGATTGTTGATCATAAAGGGAAATACATGCTGGAATTTTCGCCTTTGTCTCCTAAACATCTGAAAATCAGCCATGATGTTTATGATGCCTTTTACAATTATCTAAATGCCTTGAGAGAAATAATCAGTAACTGTAATAATCCTGATTTAGACGGTAATTATGCACGGCTTCCTGAACTGGCACTTAGAAAAGCAGCCTTGTTTGCGAGCTTAGATCAAAGTGAGTTTATCGAACTCAAGCATTTTGCAAAAGCGCTAGGATCCACTGAACGATGGCGTTTTGGTCTACATCAGTTGTACCAACAGGTATCAGCTTCTACTGAAAGTCAATCGACCAAGCTTGTTAAAGAACTACCGATTGAGGATCAGATTACTAGAGCATTAGTAAAAAAAATAAAACTTGATAAACGTGGAATTTGCCAATTCACTGGACTGACAAACGATATTGTAGAACCTGCAATAGCTAAACTTGAATCGAAAAAAAAGATTGTTCAGGTACATGATAATGGTAGTGTAAGTTTTATGCTAACAAATTGAAACATAAGATAAAGCTGATTTAGTTATTTATGTAGGAGCGTAGATTTGTAGATTGTGTCACTGCTTTCTACGCTCCTACCTTTCTACATTCGTAATAATCAAAGTTTATAGACAAAGGAGGTTAGAATGGCAAAACGAGCAGCAGGAGAAGGTAGTGTTTTCAAGAGAGGTAACCGTTGGGTTGCCCAGGTAGGTTCTGGAAAAGAACGAGAGACAAAATACTTTAGTACACAAAGAGAGGCAAATGAATGGCGGCAAAAAAAGAATGAACAGAGAAGACAGGGCCTCAATGTTTTAGGGTCTAAGATTGCCCTTTCAAAATTCCTGGACGATTGGTTGATTGTCGTAAAAACCTCAGTTAGGCCGAATACACTTGATCAATATTCACAAATTGCACAGCAGCACATAAAGCCTAGTTTAGGAAATATTTTGTTGAGAGATTTAACACCACACCAAGTTCAGATGCTATATACAAGTAAGTTGGAAGAGGGAACAAGCCCTAGAACTACACGTCTAATTCATTCTGTACTGCATGCAGCATTAAATCATGCATTAAAGCTTGGATTAGTTATAAGGAATGTTTCTGATGCTGTAACCCTTCCAAAAGTTCCTCGTAAAGAGATGAAAACTCTCGATGACTATCAGGTTCGTCAGTTGATTCAGGCAACAGAAAGTCCACAAATGGAAGTATTATTTTGGGTAGCTGTTACAACAGGATTGAGACAAGGTGAAATACTGGGTTTGAAATGGTCTGATCTTGATTGGCAATCCAAACGGCTCCATATTCAGCGACAAGTACAAAGAATAAAAGGTAAAGGATTGGTGTTTTGTGAGCCAAAATCGGCTTCCGGTAGAAGAATGATAGTATTGGGGCAATCAACTATTGAGAAGTTGCGTGAGTATAAAAAGAATCAAGAAACTACTAGAATACATGTTGGTCGTAAATGGGAGGATAATGACTTAATATTTCCATCTCCTTATGGTAAACCACTTGACTCAACAATAGTTGTAAAGGCTTATAAACGTAGTTTGAAAGCAGCAGGTTTACCAGAAATTCGGTTTCATGATCTTCGCCATACTGCGGCTACACTAATGCTACAACAAGGCATTAATCCGAAAATAGTCCAGGAACGGTTAGGTCATTCAGATATCAGCCTTACACTAAATACCTATAGCCATGTTCTTCCAAACATGCAAGAAGTAGCAGCTGAGAAAATGGATGAATTGCTTACACTTATTGATGTCAGTGATGAGCTGAAGGAAATCAAAGAAGCACAAATGAAGTACATCGTTTCCCGGTAGCTGTAAGATAGCTGTAAAAATAGAGCCCTACACCAATTAGGGCTCTTTTTACTCCTATATTTGGGGGTTAATAGCTCATTTACCGCTATATAAACCACCATTAAGGTGACATGCACACGTAATATCCTGATACCTAATCACCTACTACCTGAAACCTAATCTACTCATCCCTTGCGATAATACACATACTTGTAGCAAAG
>PWQB01000158.1 GCA_003556955.1 Nostocaceae cyanobacterium CSSed10_463m | reverse complement strand
GTAGTCAAATCAATCTTGTGTCTAATTTCAGAAATTTAGACATCGACAGGGTAGAGGAGACAAGGGTAGCTGGTGTGATCAAGGAAATGTGGGATTTTTTCTGGCATATCCCTATTATCCCATTTTCTGGAAGCAGATATCACTTAAACGAATCAATTGGCTCACAAAAATCGTTCACTCCTTGCTTGAGAATATATATCAGAACTGGTGTCGCGAGAATCTGAGGAAATGATGGCATTTTTTTGAGCCGTTCCATGATGCTGACCAAAGAGTTATTGAGTAAATCTTGGCGATATTCTTGTTCACAAATCACCGCACGCCATTTTCTGGCCATAGCATCCAACCATTCAGAATTAGTCATACCTGGTTCTTGTCCCGCCCGAATAGCTAGACTCATGGCTGCGTCTTCCAAATCTCCATCACAATCCTCAATCAAGTCCAGAGCTTCCATAGCCATAGAATCATCAACTAATTGAGAACGAAACAGGGCAATTTCCTGCGATGTCACTTTAGTCATAGAATTTTTAAAATCCAAATATTTCAAATTGACACAACTACCGACAAATGTGATTATATATGGTTATGTCTTTAGTCGTCAGGGCGCAAGACCTTGCACCCCTACCGCGTGGTCTATTTATCTGAAAATACCTGTAATGTGCCAAACTTGCGCCAAAAGTCTAAGCACCGCTATTTTCCTGACGCGCTTTGAGTTTCATCATAATTTCTGCGTGCATCTCACGAGTAATGGGGTAAAAATACGCCATAAATAAACCACAAATTAAGAAAATTGTGGGTAATGGACCAACACTCAAGCGGATAGCTAGTAAGGCGGATTCCGGTTGTATGGGTAGAGGCTGTCCGGCTGTAGTTTCTTGGAAACCGGAGGCTTGTAAGGCATTTCCTACTAAAAATATTCCTAAAGCTAAACCTAATTTTTGCAGCAGAACCATAAAACCATAAAATATTCCTTCTCGGCGCTGTCCGGTTTGGAGTTCATCTAAGTCAATCACATCGGGAATCAGTGACCAAGGAACCAGATAAGCTGTAGATACGCCAACACCAGCCATCACAGCCATGAAATACATTAAACCTATTTGACTAGGCTGTAAAAAAAACAGTCCTCCTGCGGCGATAATCCATGAACTCATCCCCAAAAAATAGACCTTTTTTTTCCCGATTTTTTTGCTCAAAGCACTCCAGACAAATAACATCAGTAAGGCTGTTCCTTGGACTGCAATAATCACAGCCGGGACATCTGAATCTGTCAAACCCATACAGTTGAGGACAAAGTAAGGAAGAGTGGTGGCTGTCACCTGTACACCCAGCCAAGAAAAAAGATATATCCCAATGACAAATAGAAAAGGTCGATTGCTAAAAACGATCTTTAACTGCTCAAAGAAGGGTATGGATGCAGGCTGTTCGGTTTGGTTACGTTTGGCTTCAAAAGCCAAGACGCGATCGCGCACTCCAAAGATGCACAGATATAAAGCCGAAACTGCAATTACAGCACAAACTGCGGCTAAAACTAAATATTGTTGTTCGCGATCGCCAATGATAGAAAAGATAATTTGCGCTAAAATCAACGATAAAATACTGCCACTAATCGAAAAAGCGAAGCGGAAGCTATTTAAAGTAGTACGTTCATCATAATCTTGAGTTAATTCTGGAGTCATTGCCGTATAAGGCAAACTCACAACGGTGTAAATCACCTGAGATAGTAACCCAATGACCACGTAATACCAAAACAAAGGCCAAATATTACTACTCTGGTCGGCACTAAAACGCGGTACAATCCACTGCAAGAAAAAGATAATGCCAAAAGGAATTGCCCCGTAAAACATCCAAGGTAAACGACGACCCCAGCGACGAGATTTAGTTCTATCTGACAACACCCCGATAATCGGATCGTTGATAGCATCCCAAACTTTCCCAATCATTAAAACGCTACCAGCTAAACCAGCCGGAATCCCAGCCACATTGGTAAAGAAAATCAGCAGAAAAAATATGGAAATATTGCCAGTAATAGCCGGGCCAAAATCTCCAGCCCCATAAGCTAATTTGGTTTTTAAATCCAGTTTGGGATTTTCTGGATTGATTGGGGAAAAGTCATCAACAGAATCGTTCATGCTCATACTAAAAGAAAAAGTTTGTAGTTGCTTAAGTATTGATTAACTTTAAAGAAAATATAGACCAATGTTGCCAGATATAAACTTTTATTTTACCATGTAAGTACAGGTTGCGAGAAAATTAGCGACAGAAAAGACTGATGATCTGATGCACAATTTTGTATCTATAATCACTTATTTCTGTGCTAGATTATATTCTATTAGACGTAGAACCAGAAAAACCGAGTGTATTGTAAAATGTCTTCAGGATGAAGGAGAATGCAATTAGTAGAAAGACATATCATCAAGAAGTCACACAATAATTATGCAGAAATAGATCAGCTTTGCTTCTTATCTAAAAACCTTTACAATTACGCCAATTATCTAATTAGGCAAACCTTATTTAAAACTGGTGAGGTTCTAAACTACAATCAAGTTCAGAAACTTTTGCAGCCAGAAGCTGACTATAAGCAATTACCAGCTAAAGTAAGTCAGCAGGTATTAATGGTTCTTGATAAAAATTGGAAAGCTTTTAAAGAAGCAACTAAAGCTTATCACAAGAACCCAGCTAAATTTTTAGGGAAACCCAAGCTACCTAAATACAAAGACAAGGAAAAAGGTAGAAACCTTGTTATCTATACGATACAGGCTCTTTCTAAAAAAGGTTTAGATAGAGGTTTAATTAAACCTAGTCAGACGGGTATTACTTTACAAAGTAAGCAAACAGCTATTGCTCAAGTGAGAATAGTACCCAAACTTAATCATTATGTAATTGAGGTAGTTTATCACCAGGAAGAAAAACAGAAACTACACAGCAACAATAGAATTGCAAGTATTGATTTGGGATTAAATAATTTAGCATCTGTAACTTTCAATCAAGCAGGCTGCACACCTTTCTTGATAAATGGCAGACCTCTAAAATCAATCAATCACTTCTTCAATAAAAGAAAGTCGGAATTGCAGTCTATTCTGAAAACTGGTACTTCTAAAAGATTACAGAATCTTGGCTCTAAGAGAAACTTAAAAGTTGATGATTATCTACATCAAGCAAGTAGATATTTAATCGATAAATTAGTTGAACTAAGAATTGATACTTTGGTAATTGGTAAAAACGAATACTGGAAGCAGGATATAAATATAGGGTCTAGAAATAACCAAAACTTTGTACAATTACCACATTCAAGGTTTATCCAACAGTTGATTTATAAAGCAGAACTAGAGGGACTAACCGTAATAATTCAAGAAGAAAGCTATACTTCAAAGTCTAGCTTTCTAGATCAGGATTATATACCTGTTTACAAAAAAGGTGTCAAACATTCTTTTAGTGGTCAACGCATAAAACGCGGACTTTATAGATCGGCTAATGGGTTTTTGATCAATGCTGATGTAAATGGTAGTTTGAACATCTTAAGAAAAGCAATCCCTAATGCTTTTGCAGAAGGGATAAAGGGGATTGTAGTTTCTCCAGTAAGGGTAAAAACTTACAAACTAGTTAAATAGATATTTGTCTATATAATTAGCAACTATCACCTAAAAAATACTTCATTTATGGCAGACCTTTACGTTTCTTGGTCAGATTATCACCAAAAGATTGAACACTTAGCGGCTCAGATATATCAGTCAGGCTGGGAGTTTAACCAGATTGTCTGTCTTGCTAGAGGAGGACTGCGAGTAGGAGATATAATTTCCCGCATATATCAGCAGCCGTTGGCAATTTTAGCAACATCTTCGTACAGTGGCCCTGGTAAGCAAGAAAGAGGCAATTTAACCTTTTCTCGCCATTTAACAATGACAACCGAAAACTTAGGTTCGCACATTCTCCTAGTTGATGACTTGGTAGATTCTGGAATCACCCTGGAGCAAACTATACCTTGGTTAAAGCAAAATAGTAATTTCGCCGTTGCAGAAATTCGCACAGCAGTACTGTGGTATAAAGCCTGTTCTACCATCAAACCAGATTATTATGTCGATTATCTACCCGATAACCCCTGGATTCATCAACCCTTTGAACACTATGAAAACATGAATCCCGCAGAACTCACAGATAAAATAACTCAACCGTGTGGTTATAGCAAAGTGCTGAGTGCTGAGTGCTGAGTAGAAAACAAGTAGGGGCGGGTTTATTAAAATTATTATTAGTAATTGAGTGAGCATATCTGTCATAGCTTGAGTGGCGTAACCATACCAGCCCCTACGTGGTATTTACTCAGCACTCAGCACTCAGCACTTTGCTATAACGGTTGTTATTTTTGATTGTCTAAGTTTTAAGGTTGCTCATATATCTTTTGTAATATATCAAACTTTAGCTGTTCTTTATC
>PWQB01000757.1 GCA_003556955.1 Nostocaceae cyanobacterium CSSed10_463m | reverse complement strand
TTATACCCAAATAATATAATATGGCATAACAAGAAAAGTAGTCCCTGCGGCTTTTAGCTTCGGGATAAAGGGTATTGCAGTTTGCCCTTCTCGGATTACTCAGGGTAAAGTAGCTATTTAGGATATTTGTCTATAAATCTACTAACTGTCAAGGCCATATGTTAAAGTTGACTTAGTTAAAAATTTTTTCCGTCAATCCAACTAACCCATGCTAATATCCTTGTAGGGCATGAAAATGGGTTCATGCGTTGGTTTGAATCAAGATAAAACCTAAAGTTGTTTTTCTAAAAAGCAAAAGACCGCCGCTGACTAAGGCTAAAGAAAGTATAAACTCCCATGAGCGATCACAATCCCTACGAGAAACTTGGGGTATCAGAAGATGCTAGCTTCGATGAAATTCAGGATGCTCGTAATCGCCAATTGGAGCAATACAATGGCGATGCCAAGAATTTAGAGCAGATTGAAGTAGCTTACGATGCGATCTTAATGGATCGCCTACGGATGCGCCAGGAAGGTAAAATTAAAGTCCCTGAACGAATCAGGTTTCCAGAATCGCGGGTGCAATTGCCTACAAAGGAAAGTCTTACCTCTGGTGAGCAGTCGCCTGCATGGTTGCAAAAAATACTCGACCAGCCCGCACCTAGAGATATACTGTTACCTGGAGCTTGGTATTTGGGTTTAAGTTCCATTAGTGTATTTACTCAGTCCCCTGGCAATCAGGTGCTACAGTTGGCTTTGTTAGTAGGTGTAGGAATTAGTGTTTATTTCCTCAAACGTAAGGAAGGCAAATTTGGTAGAGCAGTTTTATTGACGCTGGTTGGTTTAGTTGTCGGTTTAATTGTTGGGGGGCTACTTGCTAGCTGGCTCTTACCACAAGTAAACTTGGGACAGCTATCGTCTGAGCAGTTCTCTACAGTGTTGACATTTATATTGTTATGGCTGATTAGCAGTTTTCTACGTTAAGCTGATAAACTTTTGTCAGCTTATATTAATCAATAGACATCTGGTGTCTAAAAAATATAGGGACAATGAATGTCCCTATAAAGGCTTGGGAAAACAGCATATTTAAATTCAGTCGGTGTCCGATGGTAATCAACAACTTGGTTTTGTTGTTTGTCTATCCCGTCAAGACGGGCTGATTTTAGCAAATTTTGACTTGTTAAGATTTGAGAATAAGTTTTACAGCTGTACTTAAATCCTCAACAATTAAGTCAGGTTGGTAAATTTCTAATTGAGTGCGATCGCGAATACCAGACTCCACAGCCATCACCTTAATACCGTGTTTTTTCGCCGCCGCAATATCTGCTTCTGTATCCCCAACCATCCAAGTATCGGCTGCTGCGGGAAGTTCTGCTAATGCTCTTTCCATTAATAGGGGCTTATCTTCAACGTCACTAGTTTTGACATAATCGTTTCCCAAGCAATAACAGCGATTTTCTGGAAAAAAACTACCTAAGTTGAATTTCTTGACAGCATAATCTAGTTCTCGTACTCGACGCATTGTCATCACAGCTAAATCAATTCCAGCTTGTTGAATTTTTAACAGTGCTTCTACAGCACCTGGGATGAGGCTGTCATGCTGAAAGTAAGTGTCTGTATGTACGGTGTTTCGCCGCAATTGAGCAAATTCCTGGGCTTGTGTAGTATCTAAACCAGAGTTTAAGGCAATTTGTTTTTCTGGAACACGCGATCGCTTTAATTGCCAAAATTCAGCTTTATCTAGTTGTCGCACAGATTGTTCGGGATAGCGGATTTGCTGCAAACAAAATTGATAAACACGGTAATACCGTTCAGACACATCCATAATTGGGCCGTCAAAGTCGGTGATTAGTCTTAGCATCGGCGGAATTTGTGAATTTTTATGACAATTATCGCATTAGTTATTGCAAAGTGCCGCGTTTAATTTGCTCACTTTCAATAGCCTCAAATAAAGCCCGAAAATTACCTTCCCCAAAACCTTTAGCTTGATAACGGCGCTCAATAAACTCAAAGAAAAAAGTCGGTTGTCCAAAAATCGGCTGAGTAAAAATTTGTAGGAGAACTGCTTTTTGGGCATTTTCTTTCCAATCCACCAAAATTTCTTGTTGAGCGATCGCCTCAAGTTCTACCATCGATAAAGGAAATCCGGGACGCTGTTGAATCTGGGTGTAGTAGGTTTGAGGAACCGAGAGTAAAGATAAACCACGAGAGCGAAATTGAGCGATCGCCCTAATTAAATTCGGAGTCCCCAAAGCAATGTGTTGTATTCCTGCTCCCCGATTCACATCCAGAAACTCTTGAATTTGAGAATTACGGGAAGCTGGTTCATTAATCGGTAATTGTACGCTACCGTTACGAGAAACCATCACTTGGCTATACAAAGCAGAACGGTCGGTTTGAATTTTAAAACTTTGCTGGGGTTGAAAATCGAGAATTTTTGCGTACCAAGCAACAGCCGACTCTAATTCACCTACAGCCACATTTAGCACTATGTGATCTATACCAGTAAAAGTATAATCTGTGGTTTGTTCTGCATGATCAGTTGTCACTCCTGAGCTTTCAATCAACGTATGAGTCAAACCACCCCAAGCCGCAATTTTCCTCCACTTGCGAGAGACATCACCAAACTGCTGTAACTGCATGGATTGGATAACTGTAGCACCGTGTGTTTGGGCCAATGCGATCGCTCCTTCCACATCTGCTACCACAAAAGCGATATCTGCTACCCCAGGGGGATGTTGACGCAGAAACTCAGCTACCGGACTTGTGGGTAATAAAGCTGAAGACAGCAAAAAGCGAACAGTACCATTACTCACCACTTCCGTGCAAGTGTGAACCGAACCGAGACTACTATCTACTGCTGTAAACCCCAGGTGGTGTACAAACCAATCTCGCCAGACTTTGGCATCTTCGACATAGAAATGAACGTGATCGATTTTCATAAATCCTGAGAATCCAGCCCAACAGCTTAACTATCTGTAATTTTTGTCTTTTTTGCTAGATTATCAAGTTTTTACTCATTAATCATATACTAGTATGCATAGGTTGATAATTTAACGTAAAGCAATTTGCCATGTTTTCCCTGTTTGCTTTAGTTTAAAAGAGTTACACGACTGCAAAAATTTAATAAAATTACCCTTTAACTTTAAAGTTTTTATTTGCTCAGTTATGGGTTTACCATAGTGCTGATTAAATCCCGCACCCAAAGGGCCAATATCAATGTAGCTGGACGGGGATTTTATAGTTAACTCCTGGAAAATATTATTGAGTGCTTTTTCTAAATCGGCTGCGGAATTAATCTTAGATAACAAGGGAGACTTATTATTACTTACTTTGCCATTTTTTGCTATTAACTGATTAACTTGAAATAGAGTTATGTATAATTCAGAATTGGCATCAACTTGGTGAATCGCAAAATCAGCCGGATAATTCATAAAAATATCTCTAGCTTTTTTACCAGGTAAATGCGTAGAAACTACTTGACTGATAGTTAAATTATATTTAGTTTTAAAAATTTTAGAAAGAGTAGAAAGCTTAACCCAATAAATTTGATTTTGTTCTTGCTCTGCTTGAATTAATTGTTTAATTTGCTCAAGAAAAATTTCAATGGTGGGAATTTCAGGAGTAGATTGAGGAAATTGTGTAATTTCTTTACCTGTAGAGCTATCCAATACTATCAGAATTTCTGCTTTCTTTATCACCTGATAGACAATTAAGCCATTTTGCTGAAGATGATTGCATAAATTAGTCATCACTTTATCTGATGAACAAACTATAACTTCTTTAGCATGGGTGTAACGTTCATGAACTGACGCACCCAAGGCGATCATTTTACCATCAGCATTATCTTTACCGACAGGAACGTGAATTAATTCGTATCCACGCTGATGTAATTCTACATCTTGTTTACCCATCTTAGACCAATTAGCAAAGGCAATCTTCACTTGCAGGGGATAGCTAGAAACTGTTGCTAAAAACTTCTCCATTGTAGCGTTGATTTGTAAATTTTCTGCATCTAGCAATAAAATAGCGATCGCTGGAGGAGAAAAAGAGCTTGTTATAGGCGCAATCATATCTGGATTACTTAATTCCATCACATTTAAGGCTGTAATCAACTCCTGAATTATTGCTGCTAAATTCTGGAAATCTGGGGAATCAAAAAAACTCGGTACTAGAAAAAGTCCTAAGTATTCTTTAATCATTGGCATCAGTGTAGCATAATCTGCCAAATTGCTAATTTTTTTGTTTAACTCCGCTACAAGTGCAGATTTGTATTGAGGTTGTCTCCAGTCAATACTGCGGTAATTCACAACAACTAACTCAGGATGCTGCTGCAAAATCGGCATAATTTCATCAGAAACAGAAATACTAAATTGGTTAATTAATTTAGTATTATATGTAGATAGTAAACCCTCATCATTTGACATAACTCATACATTACAATAGGCTGCTTTCGA
>PWQB01000630.1 GCA_003556955.1 Nostocaceae cyanobacterium CSSed10_463m | reverse complement strand
TCTGATGGTGACTCCTTATCTCTGGACTATCGCGCCAATATTGAACTGATCGATCAGGCTAGAGCTAATGAAGTTAAGCATTTTGTTTTTATTTCGGTACTGGGAGCAGAACGAGGCTATGAAGATGCTCCTGTATTTAAAGCCAAACGAGCAGTAGAAAAATATCTAGAAGCTAGTGGCTTGAATTACACAATTTTACGCCCAACTGGATTAGCATCTAATTTGCTGTCATTAGCAGAACAATTTCGGGAAACAGGTTTGTATTTGCTGATTGGTGATCCTAAAAATCGGACTTCGGTTGTCAGCACCGATGATTTAGCCAAGATAGTAGTTAACTCCATTACATCTGAAGGCGCGTGCAACCAAATATTACCAGTGGGAGGGCCAGAGATTTTATTGCGTGAGGATATTCCCCAAATTTTTAGTCGCATCTTCAACAAAAAACCAGTAGTAATTAATTCCCCCTTGTTTGTGGTGGATGGTTTACGCAGTGCATTGGGTTTATTTAATCCCCAAGCCGAAACAGCTTTGGGAACCTATAGAACATTACTGTCCAATGAGTTTTTCTGTAGAAAAGAGGAAATAGCCAACTTAGAAAGAATTTTCAATTTTCACTTGGAAACTTTGGAAAATTTTCTGCGGCGCTATCTCGCAGTTTGAATAAGTAGAAGAGTAGGGGCGGGGTTTCTAATATCCCCGTTAATCATAAATGATATCTGTAAACCCGCCCCTACATTTTAACCCGCGTAGGTGGGTTTGGTCTGTGTAGCCGTGACTTCCAGTCGCCTAGTGCAAGATATGAGCTAACCCTTTTCCCTCTCCCCCATAATCTAAAATTTTATGAAATATTCCTTACTTGCAAATGCTGCTCAAGCCCGACAAACAAAACAACAATTTGTCAAACCAGAAGACCAACTATCTTATGAAGTCGGTAAGGCTGTACAGGAATTACCACCGCTATATACCAGAGTTTTAGCAGGAACACTCAGCTTAGTGGTATTTGGGGCGATCGCCTGGGCAAATTTCTCTAAAATCGATGAAGTGGCGATCGCACCAGGGGAATTAATCGCCTCTCAACAGGTGCGACCGGTGACATCCTTGGGTGGTGGTTCAATTGTGGATGTGAAAGTAAAAGAAGGCGATCATGTCACTCAAGACCAAGTTTTAATTCAACGCAACACAGACTTACAACAAACAGATGTCAATCGTCTCGCCCAATCTGCCAAATTAATCAGTGAAGACATACAGCGTCTGCAAGCAGAACGCATTGGAACTACAGCATCTGGAACAAAACTCCAAGATGAACTGTTAGAATCGCGCCTCTTAGATTACCAAGCTCGTCAAGCTGTAGCGGATGCAGAAGCAAATCGCCAACTAGCAATTATTGAACAGGTAAAACAACGCCAGCAACGGTTACAAGACAACCTGGTAAATGCTCAAAGCAGCTTTGAAAATGCCCAAGCTAACGTAGTCAACGCTGAAAAGTTAGTTGTCGAAATTGAAAAAAATGTAGCGATCGCCCAACAAAGAGAAGAAAATCTCCGGACTCTGATTGCTCCTGGTGCATTACCTAGAATCGATTATCTAGAAGCCCAAGAAAGATTAAATCGCGCCAACACAGAAATTACCAGAGCCAAAGATGAGGTGATTAATGCCAAAAATAGGGTAACAGAATCTCAAGACAGAATAGCATCCTTAACCAGAGAGATTGCTGCCCAAGACCAAGAAATTCGCCAAGCCGAACAAGCTTATCAAGGAGTTCGCCAGCAAGCCCAGCGTTTGAAATCTGAGCGCCAAAGCGAAATTTTAACCCAGATCAAACAGCGTCAAGAAGAACTCACTAATATTAACGGTCAACTAGAACAAGCCAGAAAACAACAAGCTGGGGAAACAATTACAGCCCCAGTCGCCGGGACAATTTACAAAATTAAAGCCTCCCCAGGCCCTGTACAAGCCGGTGAAGAATTGTTATCAATTTTGCCTGCGGGAGAAGAAATATTATTAGAAGTAAAAGTCCTCAATCGTGATATTGGATTTATTCGTCCAGGGATGACAGCAAAGGTAAAAATGGCCACCTTTCCCTTTCAAGAATTTGGCACAATTGACGGTAAAGTTGTACAAATTAGTCCCAATGCCGTAGTTGATCAAGACTTAGGTTTAGTCTTCCCCACCAGAATCCAGCTAAGTCAACATTCAATGAATGTCCGGGGAGAAGAAGTAGCATTTACGCCCGGAATGGCAGCCAACGGTGAAATTGTCACCCGTCAAAAGTCAGTTTTAACCTTTATCATCGAGCCTGTAACCCGTAGATTTAGCGAAGCCTTTTCAGTCAGATAACCGAAGAAGCAGGGGGAAACTAGAAGCCAGGGAAAAATTTTCTAAATTCTTCTATCTGCTCCTGCAATTGATTGAGAATTTTTTCGATATCTGGAGGATTCTGGTTATTTTTGTCAACATCATCAGTCTTAAAGATGTTATTAGTGATGTTGCCCAAAGGATTCAGGGTGCGATCGGTATACCGGATCATATTTCCTAAATTCATGAATGAGCCTCTGCTGACAAACGAAGAGGTGGGAGGCAAGTTAGAAACTGCTGTATTGCTATCGGTTAAAATGGTTACTTGTAATTCAAAATTCATCCTAGCAGGTGGTGTATTATTACCTACCATATCTGCAATCGTTTCAGAAATTACTGGGCTGATATTGAACGAGTTAGAACTTGTGGCTGGGGTACTATTTCCAGAAGTTTCGATGATAATTTGCCGGATTTGAGCATCAGTCAAACTGGGATTAGCACTCAGCATCAAAGCCACAACACCAGCAACGTGGGGAGTAGCCATAGATGTACCGCTATATGTAGCATACTGATTACCAGGGACTGAGGAATAAATACCGACTCCTGGCGCAGTCACATAGGGAAAGGCATTCAACCCGGCTCTATTAGAGAAGTTAGCCATTTTATTATTGCTATCAACTGCCCCCACTGCCAATCCCCAGTTATTAGCATAGCGAGCTGGATAGTTTGTCAATGGGAAGCCATTATTACCTGCGGCCATAACAACCACAGCACCTTTACTACTAGCGTATTGAATCGCGGCTTCCAGGTTGCTGTTAGCAAAACTACCGCCCAGACTGAGATTAATCACACGAGCGCCATTATTCACTGCATAGTAAATACCATCAGCCACAGAACTACTGCTACCTGATCCGTCGTCATTCAGCACTTTCACGGGCATAATCTTGGCATCATAGGCAATACCTGTCACCCCAAAGCCATTATTTGCCCCAGCAATGGTTCCCGCGACATGAGTACCGTGACCATTTACGTCTATAACATTGTTGCTATTGTCAGCAAAACTCCAACCTTTGGCATCATCAATATAGCCATTACCATCGTCATCGATACCATTACCAGGAATTTCTCCGGGATTAGTCCAAATATTATCCCTCAAATCTGAGTGGTTGTAGTCAACCCCAGTATCTAACACAGCAACTATAATACCTTTACCTGTGTATCCACGCGCCCAGGCGGCTGGAGCGTTCACTAAATCTGCTCCCCAATTATTACCACCAAGACGAGGAACATTACTAAAAGTATTTTGACCAGCAGCTCTAGCTACTGCGGCGGCGGCGTTAATTAAACCATAACCAGAAGTGAAATTATAGTTAGCAGTTTGGACGGAAGTTGCAGTGATATTACTGGCTGCATTAAAGCTACTACGACCACTAAAGTTATAGTCATTTTGGATTTGAAAACTATCGACTGAGGAGATAGCGTTGAAATTTAGCCCGTTATGAGGAAACAAATTGTGACTAATATCGTCAATGGGCATATATATTTTCTCCTCAAACAGAGTATTTTTTGGCAGCACTAACTGTTAAAACCTGTCTCTAAGGTTTTAAAGTAAAGGGTGAGTTTACCCCCTTTGACAAAAACTACTATGAAATGAAATAGCAAAATGACACTTTTTTAACTAAACAACATGGTTAAAGATGTAATCTTCCTGAAAGTTATTAGTTATTTTTTAGGACTTACGCAAAATTATGAATAAATGTGCGCGAAGCGCACACCACATTCGCGTAGCGTCTCCCCTTGGGAGAAGGACACAAAGAACACAAAGAAAGAAGAGTTTCAACGAGTTCTTGCGTAAGTCCTGTTTTTATTGAATTGCTCATCCCAATAAGTAAGTCAGCACAAACATTCCTAGCTATTTTAAGTAATTTTCTCTTGTAGGTTGGGTTAAGCGCAGCGCAACCCAAAGCTGTAAATGATGTTGGGTTTCCTTACGTCAACCCAACCTACAATTTTTTGCAACATTCATTCCTAGCTATTTTAAGTAATTTTCTCTTGTAGGTTGGGTTAAGCGCAGCGCAACCCAAAGCTGTAAATGATGTTGGGTTTCCTTACGTCAACCCAACCTACAATTTTTTGCAACATT
>PWQB01000581.1 GCA_003556955.1 Nostocaceae cyanobacterium CSSed10_463m | reverse complement strand
GCTCCTTAAAAGCAATCTGATTACCACTAGCATAAGCTGCTGCGCCCATCTTTTGACTGGCTTTTGCCGCTTTCCCACCGATGTATGCTTGTACATGAGACAGGTCAACCCCAAATGAATGCTGAATTTGTTTGTTTGCTGGGGCTAGCGGCACTGGGAAAACCACATCTGCGGAAGTGTTAGCTAATGAACTCCGCCTAGATTTATACCGAATTGACCTCAGTGCTGTTGCAAGTAAGTATATCGGTGAGACGGAAAAGAACCTGCGGCGGATTTTTGATGCAGCAGATGCAGGGGCGGCGATTTTGCTGTTTGATGAGGCTGATGCTTTGTTTGGTAAGCGTTCTGAAGTTAAGGATGCACGCGATCGCCTCCAGTGGGCGGGTACACCATCGCATTTCACCCATTAATCCACTACAAGCTGAAAATTGAGTATCAAATTTAAGTACAGAAGAGCCAGAATCTTCTTACCAATGAAATTCTGGGGTGATCTCATAGACAAGGCCAACCATGCAAAGCACCTCCCGAACTTTCACAACCTCTGTTGCAATCCCTCTAAAGACAACAAAAGGAGATTGTTCTTGAAGTAGCTTTCTTGCAGCCAGGAAATTAACACTTGCTACCTGAGCTACGGTCTTAATATGTTGTTTGTTTTGAGGGTCTCCAACGATAATACTGACTTCGTACAAGGTTTCGTCAAGCAGAATCTCAGGGATATAGGTTGTCACAATTGGTACAAAATAGCTCTTGGGTACTACCCTCTTGTCTGATCTCCATCTGACTGCCGCATTTTTCACATACTGGTATTTGAGAAATATCTATCACTGCTATTTAACCGAGTTTCAAGATTACCATTAGCCTGTGAACTGCGATCGCTAGCTGGCATTGCTGCTAATGGCGGGGAAACGGTGATGATGAAGCATATTTTGCAATCTGCACAAATTGAATATTTGAAGCTGGGAATGATGCTCACTGATGCGGAAACGAAGAGTTGGGTGTGATCGATCATTGCCTGTGACAGCAATTCGGCGATGCGGTCTAGATTCTGGCTGGCGATCGCTTGAAAGAGATCCATTAACAAATGAATGGTATGCCAAAGTATGATTAGTGGTAGGACAAATGCGATCGCACTATAGAGAAATCCAGAAGCCAGTCTGTGGCAAGAAAGCCAGCACTTTTCATTTCTACTGTTAACCAGTAGTCTTCAACTGTTCGAGTAGTTCCGGCTAAATCTCTATCTTGACCTACTGATATGCGGAAAAAGGCATCAATATAGCATTGATTAATTTTGTGAAATATTTGGGGTTCAAGAGGTGCTTTACTCAGTATCTCAAAGGAAAGAATATGAATAGCCGAGGCATAATTCCAAGCCCTTGCAGATCCAACCTCTTTCCATAACTGTCCATGTCGATCTTGGTCTTCTAAATCGTCCAAAATGCGTAAACATACACCGAGAGCTAGGAGTGCAGCACAAACATGAATAGCCTCTTTTGCTTCTCCATTAACAGCTTGGCAGGATGCTAGTGGTAATATCGCCTCTGGAATCATTGGTTCTTCAAAGAATTTTCCTAGTAACAACTTCAATTCTGGCCAATCATTGGGAATTGAGTTTTGAAGAACTGCTCTTATTTCTGGATATAACGATTTTAGGGAATCCCAGTCTTGATAACACCGACTCTTACCCCTTTATACTCACCGTACACTGGGTTTCCATCCGGTATAGTATCAAACTTAGAGGTATTGTTAACTATATATTCTCCAGCATTTTTGATATCCGTTGGTGTCCAGTTATCGGGAAACCATGACTGACCGGTGCCGGTTCTTTTTAAGGGATTTTTATGTTTAGGAATACTACCCAACCTTACCCCATTACTAAACCTATGTACAATATTGTATTGCATTTTGATTTGTTCCAAGTACAAAATGTTAGCCTGACCATGACCACCACCCGACATGGTAGAAGGTACAGAACTTTTTTTGGGATTCCCTGGAGCAGGAAAATCACCTTTCCTTCCGATGTAGTTTTACCTTTGCTTAAAATTGGGAACAACATATTTGAATCCTGTTGTTTTAAATCTGATTTCTGAATTGATAGCTTTTGGGAAGGTTGGGCTACGAGACTTTGATTGGGAACAGTACAAGATGTCAAAACCAAAAGAGCAAGGCAAATTAAATTATTGTCTGACTTCATATTTGAGCACATGGAGAAATAAATTCTCATGAGAATAGCTCTAAGAACACCACTTAGGTTTGATTGCACCTATATCTCTCAAGTACTGGACATCATCTTTTGCTTTCCCTGTAAGTATACTTTCCCTAATACTTTTTTTCCTGTCCTCACTTACTGCTCTAGATTCGAGTATTTCTGATAAAATCTTTTTAACTTCAGCCGATGAACTGTAATCTACCCATTTAGTACTCCATTCATAACCTGGGAAAATAGCACTCTCAAAAACACTATTGGTAAGCTTACCTTCTTCAAGCAAAGATAGAACTTTTCTAGAAAAACTGATAGATGCTTCCATTTTCAAATTCTGCATTGACAAAGCAATAATTTTCTTTTGCTGCTCAGTAAATTCTTTACTGCTCAAAGCTGCCAGAGCTTCACTTATGTAAATTTTTGGGTTGTTATATATACTTTGAAATTCCTGGTATGTTCTCAATTCTAATGGATTAGTCAAGTCAACAATTTTTTTTTCACTGGCTAGGATTAAAGATTTGAAGTCTAACACTGAATTACCTGTCCTGACTTTTGGTTGATAGTTTTCTTGGCTTTGGGAACAGTATGCTTGAACACCAAAGAAGCTCAACAATGAGAATGAAGTTATGAACACAGTAATTAGAAGTAAAATTTTAAGTGTCATAGTAATTTCCCCAACCAGTTCATCTACCTTATATCTTTCTTCATATACTTGAGGACATTAAACTCTTGAACAAGTAAATATTTTAATGTCCCTTTTAGCAACTTACTATCCGTATCTTTTAAAGACTGGTTTCTGACCTCCTCTGAAGCCCCAGTCGTTCTCAACCACATTGGTTTCGGTGGCAGATATTGTTGTATTAGGACTAGACACAAAGCCCACATGTCCAGAATAAGCAGCTACATCACCGGGCTGGGGTATATTTACAGTACTCCACCCTGAAATGCTTGACCTCTCCCAGTCCCTGGCTAAAGGGGGATATTGAACGCGACCTCTGTTCCTCCAACTGAATCTTGTGTTTAGAGGAATTGATGCACCAGCGTTAGTAGCGATTTCATATACAAATATGTTGCATTTCCAAGCTTGTGGTGGACCATATGGTGATCTATTGGCAGCACGCGCCCAAACTGTACTACCAACTTCTCCCCGTGCAAGGTCAACTATTTGTTGTGCTGTAGCACTAATATTGCTTTTTGCCTGCATGGTATTACCAACCTGCTGCACCACATGAGTCAATTCATGGGCTGTTAACCCATCTTTTGCAGGAGCCTTCCCTTCCCCATAGTAGACATCGCTACCATGAGTAAACGCCTGTGCGCCCAACTCCCGGTTCATCTGCACGGCTTCAGAACCCGTATGCACCCGCACTCCTCTAAAATCAGCACCAAAGCGGGGTTCCATGAAGCCTCGCACATCATTCGGTAATGGTCTACCACCACCTTTACTGCTATTCAGCCGAGTTTCAAGATTACCATTAGCCTGTACGCTGCCACCCATTGCTGGCATTGCTGCCCGTTGCACAAGTGGGGTAATCCTATTTGCTAGGGGCTTGGTTTGTACTTCCTGTTCTATCTGTTCCTCTGGTGCCAAAAGACGCTGCACAGCATTATCAGGCATAGACATGACTCGACTAGCCATCATGTCTGCTTCTTGCTCGTATTTATCCCCAGGCTCCCCCACTGTTAACTTTGCCTGAATTGATTCTAGCTGTGGTTCAGTGCCAGAATTCTCCTCTAGCTGTTGTCTCTGAAGTTGCGCTTGCCTTGTTTCTATAGCTCTGAGCATGATGTTATCTTTGAGCCATTCCTCTGCTGTTGGTGGCTTGACAGTATTTATAGTCCGTTCTGAGCTTTGGGCATTTCTCTGTTGATAAGGGTTTGTCCAAGAGCTTGCTTGGTTCAAATAATTGCTTTTCTTGGGAGCCGCATTGTTCCCAAAAGATGACTTTTGTACTTTGTGGCGAGACATACGCGAGTTATTGTAATAATGTTATTAACTTGATTGTAACTAATTTAACCTTTTGACCGAGTTTTGCCAAGCACGTAGAAAAATCTTGACTTAACCGGCTCTTAATCAACATCCTAGTAATGAATATGACTTTGAACAACGACTGGTACACGGCTAATTACCAATATTTGCTAAAGGTAATTTTTTTAGTACACAAAACTCTAGAAAATGCCATTGAAAGCCAAGAACATCAACCACTAAAAGATATTTCGCCATCTATCAACTTTGGGATGTC
>PWQB01000304.1 GCA_003556955.1 Nostocaceae cyanobacterium CSSed10_463m | reverse complement strand
GTAATTGCGGATGGGAGGTAATTGATTAATATATTGCGGTTCTATAACGGCTCCCGTACCACAGCCCATCATGGCTAAATCCATCATCAACCCGAAAGCGCTCCAGTCTTGCAGGTTGGTGGAGGTGCAGTTATAAGCCCCGGAAAAGTTTTTGGGTTTGCTAACCCAGTCTGTATTACCCTAAGCCACGCTGTCGCCAACGTGACTCGGCTTCAGAACCGTGCGTGATACTTTCGCATCACACGGCTCCTCAATGATTTGGCT
Organism: Nostocaceae cyanobacterium CSSed10_463m; assembly: GCA_003556955.1. Next base: position 4,183 of record PWQB01000304.1, on the reverse strand, counting down.
CTTGTCATGAGTACCATCTCTTTTGGTTTTGATGTCATGGCAGTGTCTGTGCAATAGTTGATAATTTCCGTAGGTATCTTTCCCGCCTTTAGATCGTGGAATAATATGGTCTACTTCCATTACATCTTCATCTCTGAAATGAAGACCGCACTCTGTGCATTTTCCTTTCTGCTTTTTCAGCAGTTTGGAGACTCTGGTAGGTAATTCGGCACTTTTACCCATGCGGGTAGCCCAATAGGTTAGATCGCCGTTATACGGGCTTACTTCCCCTTTTACTTTGACAAATCTCTGGATGTGGGAATCACTGTGATACACAAGGTATATATTCTTGTCTTCCGTGACTGCCCGAAATACCCAAGATGACCCATCTTTAGTGCCAAAATATTTCCCAATCCACCGTTTTGTACTCTTGTGAAGATGCCTAGCTTTAGTCCATGCAATTAGCTTCAGTGTCAGAAGGTGGTCTAACTCTTTAAAGATTTCAGCACTGTTGACTTTGGAGTAATAGTTACTCCATCCAGTGATGATTGGGTTTAGCCGTTTGATTAACTCAACTTGTGATCGACATGATTTAAGGCAGTCAATTTCATTAGCTAATCTTTGGTAGTGAGTTTTGATTGCTTCTTTACTTGGCTTAATGTATGTTTTGTACCCTAGTGGTTTTCCGTGTGGATTCTTGCCCGTTGCATATTTTCCTACTGGATATTGACGGATATTAAAACCAAGGAAATCGAAACCTGGGGTTTCTTCGCTCATTGTTTCCAGGGTGTGAGTTATACGAGTTTTCTCTAGTCTTAGTTCTAGACCAATATCATCAAGAAATTCCTCAATCAGTGCTTTAGCACTCATAATTACATCCAATTTGGGATGTAGGATGACAAAATCATCGGCATATCTGACTAGAGTGATTTCTTTCTCGTTGTTACCTTTTTTCCCAGGAAGGGTTCGGGCAAATTCCTTGACCGTTTTTTCCATTCCATGTAGGGCGATGTTTGCTAGCAGTGGTGAGATTACACCACCTTGAGGGGTTCCTTCTTCAGTTGAAAACCATGTTCCGTTGTCGTAAGCACCAGATTTAAGCCATGCTTTAATCTGTCTGCGGAGTTTGGGAAACGTATTAATTTTATTCAACAGTTTTTGATGGTTAATTTTATCAAAGCATTTTGCAATGTCAGCATCCAAGACATATTTGCTCTTTTGCTTAATTGCCACTTTGATACCCTCAATAGCGTCCATACAACTTCTGCCAGGGCGGAATCCATAACTGTTAGGCTCAAACTTGGCTTCCCATTCGGGTTCCAAAGCTAATTTCACAAGTGCTTGTTTCGCTCGTTCGCTAATCGTTGGGATACCCAAGGGAGACAGAGCTGTGGGTGGGTTTCCCGACTTGAGGCGACTGTCGTGTCGTTTTTCTGTTTTCCCAGGTTTGGGAATCCATACTCTACGAGTAGGTGCGGATTTATGATTTATTCCTAGTGTTTCCACTAAATTAATCCGGGATTTAGGCGTTAGTGCCTTCTTTCCGTCTATTCCCGCAGTATTTTTGCCTTGGTTATCTTGAGTGACCTTGCGAACTGCAAGCATTTTGGCAGACCAGGAATTTAGAAGAGTCTTTTGCAATTTACGCACTGCTTTGACATCTCCCCTTTGAGAGGCTTGATAGATTCTTTTTTGCAACTTAAACACTGTGCGTTCTAGCTTGCGCCAGTTCACTTGTGTCCATACCACCATCGGATTATCCCGTGTTTTAGTCATTTCCATTGCTTGTCAAAACTCTATCTTCCAAATCATCGGGAATCTGTCAGCGTATCCATATCCTTTACAGATAGGCATTTGCTTCTGATTCCATCTCTTCCTGTCAGGGCTTACGGATTGGTTCCTACTCCAAAATCGACCTTTGGAGAACCACAGACAGGATTACTTCGTTCCATATAACCTTTGATTGAGTGTTTAGGACGATACTACTCAGCCGGAGACAGGAAGGCGTGACCTTTATGGAGGTACTTTCAGGTTCCTATGTGTCTCAGTGTCTTTTGACCGCAGCGTATCAACCATTATTTTCGCTGCTTAGTGGGTTACGACTGTTCGGACGTATCTTCACTTTCGTTGTCCATGTACTCTTGCTTGCTGGGATTCACCTCATGGTTTGGTGTTACCAGCGTTTTTCCCCGCTTTACCCTTTGATAACCAGTCGCTAGATAGGGGAAATGCTTTCACTCTCACGCTTAGAGGATAGGACTTTGTGAGGGTTCTCACATCACCTATAAGGTCATACAGTTGTCAAGGTTCGGTAATCTCTACATTTCCTTTTCGGTTCTCCGTCTAGGATTTGTAAAGGATTTTTACGAACCAAGCGAGTCATCCCTTGGTTAAGAATTGGCTGAAAGCCTTTCCTGTAAACAATTTCGACTCAACGAATCACACACCACCTACCCACAACCAGCGTCCACTGGGTAAGGCTTTGAGGTTACGTTGCATATTTTCTAGGATGGCAATTTCGTCTGGGTTCAGCTTCCCTAACTCAATGATGCCTTGGATGGTGCGATCGCATACCTCATCCCATGTTTCCCTCAGCCCTGCTTTTGTGCGACGGCTGTAGGTTCTAAAAAATACAGGATTCGCAGCTGGCGCGGTTTCTGGAAATTCTGCACTCTGAAGTTTTCTTTCTAACTCTCGAACCATAATCAAGTTTTGTTGCTTGCGAACAGATTATGACTATACGCTAACTAGATTTAGGATTAAAGATTGCCAAATTTTCCACTTTGCGCTAGCACTGCGGCTGTACTAATTACAACTAAAATCTATGATGTATAATGTCTTTTCCCAATGGTTGCAAATTTTCTACTGTGTTATGATAACAATGTATAAAATTGTATTTGTAAATGCGGTTATCCGAAGGGTATTATCACAAATCCTGTGATTTGTCCCTAGCAGGCATGATCAAACTGTACTAATTATAATTAGATATACTATCATATAAGTTAGTAAAGCTACTTAGATACACAAATTAAACTTGAACATTGGCTTGGTTAAATAGTCATCGATGTTTACCGCATGAATTTATGAACAATTGTACCGCCAATAACCCTCAATTATTAGCCAGTGGATCAAAGACTGTGACCAAAAGAGGCAGGGGAGCAAGGAGCAAGGGCGAGTAAGAAATTACTTTCAACTTCCGGTTACTTAACAACCATTCCTCTTCTTTGACTCCGCAAGTTTGATGGATTCAGTTCAAAAATTTATATTTTAAGTTAATATCTTAGATCACCATTTGACGATGATTTGTAAATAAAACACCCTGAACGATATCAATGACAATGAGGCTCATGTAAGCATTATTACTACCTGTTTAATCAACAAATCAAGGTAAATATTTCTGGAATATCTTATTTACCCCCCAACCCTGGTTTATCCTGAAGCAAATACTTGAATGAATGAGTACAAATTGGGTAAATAATATATATCAATTGCCAAATCAAAAAAATCCCTAAACTGGGAATAAATTCTTCAAAAGGGTTGTATGAATTTTAGTGTGAATTTCGCCAGTTATACTCACAGCGTATGGCTATATGACCAAAAAACCGGGCATTTTTTAGATGTAAATGAAGCTGCTGTAATTAAATATGGCTACTCTAGAGAAGAGTTTTTGCAAATGCAAATAACTGATATTCATCCTCCAGAAGATGTTGTCTTATTAAAAAAATATTTAACTGAAAAAAATCCTGGATTAAAATTGTCTGGTATATGGAAACACCTGCAAAAAAATGGCAAAATTATTCATGTTGAAACTGTTACCCACGTAATAAAGTATGGTGAACATACTGCCCATCTCGTAGATATTCGAGATATAACAGAATATAAAGAGATGGATAAAAATCTTCAGGAAAACGAAGATATATTTAGCTCAATTTATCAAGCTATTCCTGTACCGTTAATCATTTACCGTTTATCTGACGGGGTAATTTTATATGCTAATCCAGAATTGCAAAAAATATTTCGGTTTTCGGTAGATGATTTAGTTAATCACCCAGTTGGAAATTTATACTATGATCCAGTTGCAGCAAAAGCAGCTTTAGCAGCCCTGACTCAAGATCCATCAAGGAATAATTTTGAAGTGCAACTTAAGAGAGGCGATAGCAGTTATGTCTGGGCGATCGCCTCAGTGCAGTATTTAAATTTTCAG
>PWQB01000372.1 GCA_003556955.1 Nostocaceae cyanobacterium CSSed10_463m | reverse complement strand
CCTCATTAATACAGAGGCTTAATCATGAAGGTATTTGACAATACCACAAAAAGGTTTTTTCTGGCAAGCTGGGTAGCGATTAATCACACAGAGACTAATCATGCTCCTGTAACTCAGCTACACCCTTCGGCTCCTCCGTCTCACGGTGATTTTCTGCAACCCCTGCGGCAGAGAATAGAAAATATTCAAATTAATAATCCTAAACTAGCTCATCGTTTGTGCAAACTGATTCCGGCTCAATGTCCCTTTGAGCGTGATGTCAAATTATTTGGGAAAATTTTGTTTCACATTCCGCCTATGTGTAAACTCAATCCTTTTTTTGAAGAAGTGGTAAGTTTACGCTTCCGGGCGCTGTGCTATCTTGCCGATGAATGTGGTGAAGATGTATCGCAGTATTGCTAGTATTGAGTGCTGAGTGCTGAGTGCTGAGTGCTGAGTGAAGAAGAGTTAGGAGTAAATAATCAACTCCTAACTTTTTTTAATTTTTATTTGTTCTGGCTTGCCATTTTTGGATGGCTTCTTGAGCATCTTCGTAAACTGCTGTTACCTCTGGGACTAGAGTAGCCGTTTCAATTGCTGCGGCAATATTGCCTTGGTTGGCTCGACTCTTGGCCAATTCTAAAATTTTCTCGCTCCATTCGTTAATGGATTTTTGGGCGCTATCAAATCCTGGTTGACCTGGTGGAACTCTTCTAGCAACTTCAATGGCACGATTATATGTTGATGCTTGTCCAGGTCGAATTAAAGCCTGAGCTGCATCTAAAACGGTTTTATTACCCACATATTGTTGAGCTTCTAACTGCCATTGGCTAATTAGTGCTTGTGCTTGAGAATAAAGGGTTTGCTCTGGGGAAATTAATTGAGCCGCAGCAATGGCGTTTGTATATTCTTGTTGTTTGGCGCGACCCTCTGCTAAATCTAGAATCATGCGACTCCAAATTTGAATATTGTCTTGAGCTTGTTCGTAAAGTGGTTCACCTGGTTGAATTTTACTAGCAGTGGCGATCGCCAAGCTTAAATCACTAGCTTGAGTTTCTCTCAGAGACATTTTCGCTAAGTCTAAGAGTGCTTGACTTTGTTTTTGAGACTCAAAATTAGTTGTAAGTTGGGCGTTAGATGGGTTTGGCGCTGGTGGCGTTGATAATGTTTCGGAGGTAGAGTCAGCTTGTAGGTTTGGAGTAGGAGTAATGGGTGATGGACGTGATCCTTGTAAAAATATCGCCTGATTGCGGAGAACAAGCACAGAAATCACAGCTACTAACAACATAGTGCCACCACCCCAACCTAAAAACTGTTTCCATAATGAAGTCTCTGCCTTATTCTTGGGCAAAGGAGAAACATCAGCTGAAGACACATTGGGGATAAATCTACCCCCTGTAGCTGTTTGCGTGTTGATTGGGTTTTGTTGATTTAGATATTGCTCTTGAGCCGAGGTAGATAGTTGTTGTTCTTCTAACTGACCAATGGCTGGGATGAAGTTTGGCACATTCAGCAATGGGGATGGATTACCCAGACTAGTTTCCAAAGCCGGCGCTGTTCCCCATGTATTCGCGTTTTGTGACTTGGTGAAATTGTTGAGGTTGATTGCGCCAATAGAAGATGCTGTCATGGCCACAGCAAAGTTGTCGTCTGGAAAAATCCTTGAGTTTCCACTGGGTTCTATGGTGCTGGGAGCTTCTTCGTGATGGTTGGGTATCTCAAACTGCGGCAATATTGCTTTTGGTTGAGATGGAAATATTGTTACAGGGTTTTGTGCAGGTCGCCAATAGTGTTGACATAATTCGGGCGTGAGAACACTTAAATAGCTGTCTAGATCATTTAAGTTACTAGCATTACCAGAACGCAAAGCTTCTAATAATGCGGCTGTGAAAAATCCGTGACCTAGTTCGCTGCTTTCATGAGAAAATTCCTCAGTTCGGCAAGAAAGAATTGTCGCTATTTGTAGTTCTTTCGCCAGTTCTATGATTTCTGTCCCCGCAGGACTATCAGCTTGAGCGCCAAAAGCACGGTTGATATCAAGCAGTAGCAGTGTATTAATTTCCGCTAATTGTAGACTTTGCATCAGCGATCGCACTTCGATGCCAGTCTCTTCTACCAATTCGGGGTTTCCTTCCAGTGGCATTAAGTAATCTTTGCCTTTGTAATTTACCCCATAACCGCTAAAGAATAACCACAGATGGTCTTGTGGTTGCCAACAAGCAGCCGTCAAATCCTCCAGCAACAGCAGAATATTTTGCTTAGTCGGATCGGTGGATTTATCCCCAATGGGTGGGGAAGCAGCTGTCATCAACAAACAGTTTTGCTGTGCTAAACCGCCTTCTTGAACCAAAAAATGGTTTAGTACCTCGGCATCAGCTTGAGCGCAACGTAAAGGTTGAAAGAACTGATATTGATTGATGCCAATTGTAATTGCCCAGTAATTTGCCATCCCGCTCTTTGTAGGTTGTTGTTTGATTGCCTAAAATTGCGGTTGGCTTTGCTGAAAAAACAAAGCTAACCTATGTCTTATAGTCTTGGAAGAATATTATCGAGTTACTGAACTATAAGCAGTTTTTATTACAGTAAACTTAGATAATCATGCTTAGTAAAATTCAAATTACCAATCATCACTAAGGAGTTATCAGGTTATGACCACTCGTATTAGTCATCAACGATCATTGATCATTCCCTTTCCATTTATTGGCCAAATTGCCAAAAAGATCCGGATATTTCCGTTAATTGTTTTACTTGTTTCGCCCATTTCTCTGTGGGGATTAACAGAAGCGATCGCACCCCAAAGAGTTCGTGCTTATACCGCCAGAGTGGATTTGAATATTAACCGTACAGCAGATGAAAGCTATGAAAGCATACTCCGGAGAGCCGAAGCGATTTCTAGGGCTGCTGCTCAACGTAGCTTTGACCAAGATATATTAGCTACAGATGTTTCCGTAATCGTTACCGTAGAAAATAATGGAGCGATCGCCCCGATTTTGGCTTTAGAAGTTAGTCGTCAGCAATGGCGCACCCGCCCCGATCCCAAACGTTGGGCAACTTACTTCCAAACCGCGCGATCGCTCTTGTTATTTGACACACCAGCCGCAATTTCCGCCAACCAAACAACTCCTATGACTCCCCCAGCATCTAGTCCCGCCAACACCACAGAGAATGCTACTGATTCTCCCGCTAATTAGATAAAACAGTTTCCTCTTCTGTCCTGCGTCTTGCCCCCACCCCCTAGCTCTTCCTACTACATATATATAAAAGTCGAATTGATGGCTTAGAATAGGAAGGTTGTCAAGAACTGCGATATCCGCTACTATGGCTGTCCCTAAGAAGAAAACATCAAAATCCAAACGAGATAAACGTCGCGCCACCTGGAGACATAAAGCTGCTGTTGAAGCTCAAAAAGCTCTTTCTCTAGGCAAGTCAATTTTGACTGGACGTTCTACCTTTGTCTATCCCACCACTGAAGAAGAAGAAGAAACAGAATCATAATTGTCTAGTGAGAAAAAGCCAACGTTCAAAGGTATCAATACTGGATGACGGCTTTTTCTGGACTTTTTTGAGAAAATTCTCAATTATGGGTAGTCAGCAAAAGCTGATTCGATTCATCAAACATTGGTAATGAGTAATTGGGGAAAACCGTTACCCATTACTCACCAATGATGAACAAAAGACTTGTTTTTCACCAGACTATGGCAGGAAAATTTTTTCATAAACCAAATGAGGAAGAGCAAAAACGCGTCCCTCCAGGTCAACACTTAGCTAAGGGATTCCCTGTATTAACTTATGGCGAAATCCCCCAAATTAGTACCGAAGAATGGGAATTGCGGGTTTATGGTTTAGTAAAACCTGCTAGCTTTCGTTGGTCAGATTTGATGGCGTTACCGCAACAGGATTTTACAGCAGATTTTCATTGTGTCACCCACTGGACAAAATTGGATGTCAAATGGACTGGGATTAAGATCACAGATTTTTTAGATTTAATTGAAATATCTCCCCAAGCGGCTCATGTCATGCAACACTGCTATGGGGGTTATACGACTAATATTTCTCTGGATGATTTTGTCCGCGAGGAAAATTTCTTTGCTGTGAAATTATTTGGTGAAGATTTACCGAGAGAACACGGTGGCCCCATGCGCCTAGTTGTGCCTCATCTCTATGCTTGGAAAAGTGGGAAATGGATTAACGCTTTAGAGTTTCTTAATGAGGAACAACTGGGTTTTTGGGAGCGTAACGGCTACCACCACCGTGGTGAACCTTGGGCGCAAGAGCGTTACAGTAATTAGAGTTTGCTGAAGAAATCTAAAAACATTACAGGTAAAGGATTTTAGCCTGTTTGAAATTGAAAAAGTGCAAGCTTTTATGAAGTGGGAACTCGAAAACCTTGCATTTAAGTTTGATTCAAAGGAAAAATTTTCCCTACTAAACTCTTGAAACTGTTCCCTGTTCCCTGTTCCCTGTTCCCT
>PWQB01000646.1 GCA_003556955.1 Nostocaceae cyanobacterium CSSed10_463m | reverse complement strand
TTTGGTTGAGTTACATCGCCCGGTTCCTGGACAGGCTTTAGAAGCTGCTATCCCTCGGTTGGTGGGAGTGTTTGCAGGTGTGGAAGATGACAAAATCAGGCAAGAATGGCAAAAGGCTGTGGCTGCACTTTGTTTAGTTCTAGTTGTCGCATCTCGTGAACAAGAAAGGGTAAGTTTAGCAGTTGGCTGAATTAACAGTACAAGAACCCCACCCCCAACCCCCTCCCCGCAAGCGAGGAGGGGGCTATGATATACCTTATATTATTAGGAAAGGCTCCTTTGCTGTAACTTTGCACCAAGGTGTCAGGTTGCAGTTTTAGCTTGTCTGCGGTTTCTAACCCAGCAAACACGATAATTTGAGAGATTTGTGCTAAAGATGCCTGCATAATTAAGCTGATATTGCAAAATCCGGACGATGTTGAATCCAGGGGTTTGCTGCTTCTAGTTGCGCCGCGAGGCTAATTAAAGTTGCTTCTGCCGCAGGTTTGCCAATTAACTGTACACTCATGGGTAAGCCATTACTATCAAATCCTACAGGAATGGCGATCGCAGGTTGCCCGGTAGCATTAGCCACAGGACAAGGAGCCACCCAGTGGATAATTTTGGCAAATGTTTCTTCGGGAGTCAAATCAGCCCATTCTCCAATGCGGATGGGTGAATGCAGATAAACTGGTAATACCAGTACATCTACGGTATCGAAAAACGCTACAATTTGCCTGGCGACAATCTGCATTTGAGAAACGGCTTGCAGGTATTCACCCACAGAACCTGTGCGGGAAAACAGCAACTGATTCATTGGCTGCAATGCTTCTATGGGGATTCCCGCAGCTGCTACCCCACCTTGCCAGACAATTTGAAATGGTTCAACTAAATCACTGAAGTCAGGGCATTCCTCAACCACTGTGTGACCCAATTCTGCTAATAATTTGACTGTTTTTAATACTCCTTGTTGACAATTAGCGTCGGCTTCGCCCAATGGGGGGATATTTGTACTAAAAGCAATGCGTAAATTACCAACTTTTGCTGTGGTAGCTGCTATAAATGAAGGGTCAGGGTCAGGTAGCCAGTAAGGATCACCTGTGACATAGCCAGACATGACATCTAAAAGGGCAGCTGCATCCGCCACAGTCCGCGCAATTGGCCCATTAGTGGCAATTCCCGCCACACGATTTCCTACAGGTGCATGAGTGACTCTACCCCGTGATGGTTTGATGCCGACTAAACCGCAGCAAGCCGCAGGCCCCCGTACTGAACCACCACCATCAGAACCCTGAGCGATCGCACATAATCCGGCTGCTACAGCTGCTGCTGCGCCACCACTAGAACCGCCAGGGGTGTATTCTAAATTCCAAGGATTTCTGGCTGGGGTAAATCCCGTGGGTTCAGTATAAGGAAAAGAACCTAATTCTGAGGTTGCAGTTTTACCAAGAATAATAAATCCAGCTTGCTTAATCCGAGTTACTACACCATCATCGTAGTTAGGAATATTTTGGATTAAGGCTGGATTTCCGTAGTTACATGGAACACCTGCAACAGCATTGAGGTCTTTAATAGAAATCGGCACACCGAAAAATGGCGGTAGTTCTGCGGTGGTTGTGAGTGTCTCTGTTTTGACTTTAGCATCTGCGATCGCCAATTCTGCTGTCACGGTAAAGTAACTGCCTAACTGGGGGTTCAATAACTGAATCCGCTTTAAATATAATTCCACCATCTCTACAGGCGACACTTCCCGACAACGAATCAAGTTCGCCAATTCCAGCGCTGGGGTGAAAGCTAAATCAATTTCATTCATTTTGTTATTTGATGGTTATATTGTGTATTACTGAAATTTGTTCGGAAAATTGTTACTTTCATCTCATTTCCGGGAACCATGTATTATATAGATCCTAAGATTTGTCAATCAATCACGAGACAGAACTTAAATAGGCGGCTTTAGACTCTTACTCAATCATCAACACGCTGCATAGTTATTTTAATTGTTTCGCATAAACTTTCGACAAACCGCCCAGGGATATTTTATGGCTAACTTAGAAAAAATTGTTAATGAACTACCGCAACTTGTTCTTAGTCTGAAGTTGAATCTTGGCAGTTCACAAGATATTATGCAACAAATTGTCTGGATTAATAATATTCAGGATCAATTACGGAACGCGCAAAAAACCATTCTTCAAGAATTAAAGTTAGCTAAAGTTCAAAATTCCTCCATTAGTACATTACCTCATATAGCTACATTAGCAAGTTTATCTGTGCCGAGTGTTTTTTCTGGAAATACAGCCATAACAGCGAGAACAAGATACGTTCTGGCAAAATTCGGCAACCCCACCACAGAGATATCAATTAATGACTTACAATCAAAAATTGACTCTTGGATTGAATGGGGTGATCTGCTTCATGTGATATCAGCAGATATTTTAAATGACTCTGAACTAGTGAGTCAAATCAATTATGATAGTAACCATTTAAACTTATCCACTCAAGTTCAAAGACTGAGTGAAAGCTTAAAAATCAACTTAGCTTTTGCCGTACCTCAGATTTTACAGCAACAACTCCAGCAACTGAGGAATGCTCACGCAGAAGCCTTGGAAGTCAAAGAAAAATTAAATTATATTTTTAATACTATTAAGAGCATTCCTAATTTGTTGACAATTTTGCTAGGTGTATCATGTTTTTGTGGAAAATCCGGCTTCAGCTTAGAATGGTTAGATGATGACCAAGAATTAATTATATCTAGTGATGGGAGATTTCAAGAATTAACAGATATTCTCAATGAATGTGAAGAATTACAGGAAACAGTTGCTCATTTATTACTCAAACTTGACAACTTAACAAAACAGGCTGAACAATCTCTGCTCCATTTTGAAGCTGAAATTCAACCATTACCAGTGATTGCGCCTCAAGTCGAGGAAGTTCCAAAGTTTAAATTACAAAAAGCCTTCCATCCTGCCTTGATAATTGTATCAAGTTTAGTAGTCGTGGTTTTTAGTGGCTGGATGATTAGGAACCAAATTCCCTATTTTCAGGAGAGGACATTGATTTCTAGTCAAGAAGATCAGGCGGCTACTAAGTTTAAATCTGCACTCAAACTTGGTCTAGAAGCTTCATCTCTAGTGACAAATCCGCCACATCCTCTACCAGTTTGGGAACAAGCAGAAACCAAATGGAAAGAAGCAATAGACTTGTTAGACAGTATTCCTGAAGGAACATCTGTTTATACCCCAGCAAATTATAGACTAGCTATCTATCGCCTGAATCTTAGCGCTATTAATAAAAGGGCTGTCAGTGAAAAGACTGCCACAGAAAATTTGCAATTAGCCCAAAAATTGGCAACAGAAGCGGAATTTTTTGTCAAAGATTCATCTCAATCAATGTCAAATTTCCAGCAAGCACAAGACAAATTGCAACAAGCAATCAATTTATTAGAAAGTATTCCCAAAAGTACATCAGTTTATCAACAAGCTCAAGAACTGCTGCCAACTTATAAAAATGATTATGTAAATATTCAGTTAATGATCAAAAATTAATTCTGACTACATAAAAAGTTAATAATTATTCATTATTGCCGACAGTAAAAATTTGGTCGGGGTTCAAATTTAACTCTGGGAAAGCTGGCGATTGAATGCGATCGCTTCCCCGAAACTGGCTAACTTGATACTCACCTTCAATAAGTTGGTATATTGAAATAGTCGGTTGTTTGGGATTACCAATAAATTTCCTACCCCCTAAAGCCAGATAATCCACTACCCAATATTCAGGAATACCGATTTCCTCATAATCAGCTAACTTTTTATAATAATCATCTCGCCAATTACTACTAACCACTTCAATCACCAATGGTAATGATGCAGCTTGAGTAACAGTTGATTGTTTTTTCCATAACGGTTCATTTGCCAAATTAGCCCGATTCAATATCAAGACATCTGGTAAGTAAGCCGATTCGCTTTCAGGTGGTTTAACCAGTGCTTGTTTAGGAATCGTATAGGGAAGATTTAGCCGTTTAATCTCCACAGATAGTTCTAGCGTCAAAAATCCGCCAATATCTTCATCTTCTCCTAATGACTGTGGCATTTCAAAAATTTCCCCATCATGTAATTCATAGCGTCTACCTTCAGGTTTACACTCTACAAACTCTGCATAAGTTACTACTTTGGGCTTGTTTATAACAATGGTAGGTTGAAAACCCCGAAGTAACAGCAACGCAGTTGCGTATTACGTGCTTTAGTCCGGGGATGAAAACCACGATCCAGGGTTTACCCTACTGTGATTCAATATGGTAAAATTGACAATGTGGAGGGGTAATCAACCACATTAAAAACCCTACACTGCTTAACGGCAATCTGTACCTTGACAATTGAAAATATGGGGTTCTATTCCATAGTTTTAGTTTCTTACCCAGGAATAGGTAAAATTTTCATGGGAACTAGACGACACAGAATTTAAAGCCTCGACTCC
>PWQB01000599.1 GCA_003556955.1 Nostocaceae cyanobacterium CSSed10_463m | reverse complement strand
GAAGTAGTGGTGTTATTAATTAATACTGATGATTTATTTGGCACTGCACCGACTTCTTTACCTGTGGGACGCGATCGCAATTACCCAGATAAAAAACCTCCCCTCGCATTGGTGGAAGTATGGCAACGGTATATTATCAAACCAAAACCTATTCCAGAAATGAAAGCTTTGCAGAAAGAAACGGGGGATATAGTGGGAATTAATTTAGCAGCTATTAGCCAAATTCACGCATTCACTCGTGAAAATAATAGCCAATTTTTGCTGCTGATGACTCCCTTATTACGGGAAATTGGGGAACCAGGCCCCCGTGACTATGAAATTAAATCCCGTAAAAGACTCAATGAATTTACTCAAGCAGAGCAAATTACTTATATAGATTTTTTACCGTTATTAAACGAACATCCAGATGCAAAAGCCTTGTATAAAGACCATATCCATTTCAACTTGCAAGGTAATCAGTTTATCAGTCAAGTCATAGAGCGATCGCTGTTACAGAACCTCACCCCCAATCCCTCTCCATAACCGGAGCAGGGAGCAGGGGGGATAATGAAATGGGGCAATTTATTTTTTGGAAATCCCCCAGAATAGGGGAGAATTTAACTTAAATAAATCAGTCCCCGAATTTCGACCCAATTATGTCTGATAACTGATAACTGATAACTGATAACTGATTTAAAGAGCATTGATAAACTGCTCTACCTTTTGCAAGTGTTGCTGAGATTCGATGGCTTTGGCTAAATCTTCAGCATTGCGGTAGTAAGACAGTGCTAACTTTTTGCGTTTAGTTTTAGCGTAAAAGTTACCCATATTTAGCAGCGTGGAAATTTCACCCAGACAATCACCAATTTCTTGATAAATGGCGATCGCTTGCTCATAATATTTCATCGCCTGACGGTTATTCGCCAAGAGACTGTAGGTAAAACCAAGATTATGTAGGGTTGTCCCTTCACCAGCACGATCTTTGAGCGTTCTTCTTGTCAATAGAACTTGATGGTAAAGTAAGAGGGCTTTTTTTGGTTCTCCTAAATCACCATAGACAGAAGCAATATTATTTAAGGTAGTAGCTTCCCCCATGACGTTCTTGACAGCTCGTTGAATCGGGAGGGCTGCTTGTAAAAATTCTAAAGCTTGCTGATACTGCCCTAAAGTGCTGTAAGCATAACCAATACCATTGAGGGTAGTAGCTTCACCAGAAAAATCTCCTAGTGAGCGACGCATGGCCAAAATTTGGTACTGTAACAACAGCGATCGCTTAGGTTGCCCCAATTTAGTGTAAATGAGTGCAACATCATTGAGAGTAGAAATTTCGCCATTAGTATCTTGCAAATCTCGGAAAATTCGTAAGGCTTGATCAAAATACTCTAGCGATCGCGTCAAACGTCCCAGACGGCTATAGGTAGAACCAAGATTGCTGAGTGCGATCGCTTCGGCTCGCCTATTACCCAATTCCACCGCTACCAAACGAGCTTGCTGAAAACATTCTAATGCTTGCAGAGGTTGGCAACAACTCAGATGAGCTAAACCAATATCATTTAATGTATGTCCTTCTCTGGCTCGGTCTGGAATGGCTCTGGCTAACTGTAAATTCTCACTGGCAAAATTGAGATATTCTTGAAACTGCCCCTGTTTGTAGTAGCGGCTGGCTTCGTCTCGGCGTTGTTCCCACTCTTGAACTTGATTTTGATTAAAAGCTTGCGTCATCTTACCCCGGTTACACTGTGCGATGAATTGGCAAGTGAATTTTGGGAATATACCCTTTGGAGGTTTCCCAAGTTTGAGTTAATTATTATATTCTACCTTTAGAGATAAAAAGTAAATAGTATTTAAATAAAAAAATATATCTATAGATACTTGATCGGAAATTAGGGACTGATTGCCGATTTAGCCAATAAAAATGGAGAAATTAATCGTTTTACCAAAAATGCCATTGCCTTTAACTCCTTCTTGCACCCTGCTTCAGTGTTCCCCTGCCTTTTAACTCTTCTTTGACACATATAGCAGAATAAGTGTTCCACAAAAGTTCTCGGTACGATTCGAGATGAATTTTCTGGGCTTTAGCTTCGATCCCTTTTATCTCCTTGCTTGCGTATATATACGGTAGATATTTGATTGCTAGACATTGTAATCAGCTTATTAACAGCGAACTATTCATCATTTATCACGAAGCACAAATGACTGGAAATTGGTCATAATAAGGCAATAAATAGACAAACTCAGCCATCTGACTTTTTACCCTTAGTTTTATCCAATTTAGATGAATACTATTCTGATTATTGAAGATGAGCCTCAAATACGAGAAAACATTCAAGAAATTCTTGACATGGAGGGGTTTGCTACCATCACCGCAGAAGATGGATGGCAAGGAGTACAAATGGCACAACAATATCAGCCAGATATAATTATTTGCGATCTGATGATGCCACGATTAGATGGATATGGCGTAATTAAAGAATTGCGTCAACAGCCATTGACTGCGGAAATTCCATTCATTTTTCTGACTGCTAAAGCAGAACACTCTGATATGCGTCAAGGCATGGGGATAGGTGCAGATGACTATTTAACCAAGCCCTTTGATGTCAATGAACTTCTTCAGGTAATTTCCACTCAACTAGAAAAACGCAAAATAGTTACTCAACGCTATAGAGGCCAAATTGAGCAGATGGAAGATCAGATAAATTATCTGACTCGCCATGATAGCTTAACTGGTTTACCCAATCAGTTCTTCTTAGAAGAGTATTTCAATCAAACTCGTCTTCAAGCTTACAATCAAGGTGAATTTTTGCCTCTTTTATTAATTGATGTCGATATTCTCTACCGCAATAAATTATTTTTGGAATCAAGTTTGAGAAACTTGTTGCTCAAAACTGTAGGTGAACGATTAAATCAGCTAAACTCCCCCAATCAGATTATTGACTTAATTGCTTACTTAAAAACTGACCAACTAGCATTGTTGTTAAAGCCAGTTCAAAACAGTAATGTTATTGCGGATACTGCTGAACAAATTTTAAATAGTCTATCACAACCTTTAATTATCAATAATCAAGAAATATCTGTTCAAGCTAAAATTGGTATTGCTTGTTATCCCAATGATGCCCTGCAACTAGGAGAACTCTTAACTAATGCAGAAGTAACCCTGGAACATTATAAACAAGAAAATAAAATTTTCTATCATTTCTATAACCGGGAAATACTCGATATTGTTTTTAGAAAAGTTATTCTGGAATCTGATTTCTGGCAAGCTCTTGCAAGAAATGAGTTCCTGCTTTACTATCAACCTCAAATCAATGTTAATACCAGAAAAATTGTTGCTGTAGAAGCATTAATTCGTTGGCAGCACCCAGAATATGGCATAATTTCTCCAGCCGAATTTATTCCTATGGCTGAAGAGTCAGGCTTTATTATTCCTTTGGGAGAATGGGTAGTAAAAACAGCTTGTTTACAATTGCAACAATTACGCAAGGAAGGGTTTGAGCCTTTAAACTTAGCTGTCAATATATCCGCTTATCAGTTTAAACAAGAAAACTTCATTAAACGTATTAATACCATTATTTCTGACACAGATTTCAATCGAGAACTATTAGAGTTAGAACTCACAGAAACGGTATTTATTCAAGACATTGCAGGAGTTAAAAGCAAAATAAATGAGTTGAGTAATCATGGTATTAAACTATCAATTGATGATTTTGGTACAGGGTACTCATCGTTTAAATATCTCCAGGAATTTTCTTTTAGCAACTTAAAAATAGATCGATATTTCATTAGTAATATTGATAAATTAGAAAATAAACAGTCAATCGTTAAAACTATAGTTCAGTTGGCAGATAATTTGAATATTAATATCATTGCTGAAGGTGTAGAAACCAATGAAGAACTAAATTGGCTCCAACACAATAATTGTTCCATGATCCAAGGATATTTTATCAGTCGTCCTTTAACGATAGAAGACTTGAATAATTTTTTACTAGCTAATAAGTAATTAATAATGAATTATTAATTATTAAGACAAATCAGGAAAAGTCAATGAAAACAATTTTAATTATTGAAGATGAATCCCAAATTAGAAACAATATCCGCGAAATCTTACAATTATCAGACTTTGATACAATAGTTGCAGATAATGGAATACAGGGTGTAGAGTTGGCTAAACTTAAACATCCTAATTTGATTATGTGTGATTTAATGATGCCTGAATTAGATGGTTATGGTGTATTAACTCAACTGCGTAACAGCTTAATGCGTTTAAATTTTCCCGTCTAAATACACCAGTAAAAATCACAGGAAATGTGATTGATAATGAATTTCATTTAGTTGTAACTAACTCCGGTCAGGGTATGACCAAGAGGATGTTTTAAAAGTCTTATTATCGGTAGCAAAACATTTTAGATCCCCCTAAATCCCCCTTGAGAAGGGGGACTTTGATCACTATTCCCCCCTTTTTAAGGGGGGCTAGGGG
>PWQB01000737.1 GCA_003556955.1 Nostocaceae cyanobacterium CSSed10_463m | reverse complement strand
CCATGACTACTTTGCGATGTTGACTAGCTAACTGAGAAACCATGTATTGAGGAAAAGAACCAGGCCCCGCAACTGGGTAATCTAAGTGATAAATAACTTTGTGAATATTTTCAATAAAATCTGTTGCTGTAATATCTAATTCATGTAACTCAAAACCACTACACTCAGCTAAATTACGTGCATATTTACTTTCATCATAATCTTCACTTAAAGAAAACTTTCCTGTAAAACCTATAAACTTATCATTAGATTTTTGATTAGCAAGAGAAGCAATGATACTGGAGTCTAGTCCACCACTGACGTAAGCACCTACAGGTACATCACTACGCAGGTGCAGGTCAACAGATTCAGATAATAAGTGTGCTATTTTTTCTTCAAAATATTTAGCAGTATGGTCAAAATCCAGGTTGTGATAAACTTCCCAATAACGTTGAACATTAACTACACCATTAGCTACACGTAATATATGTCCAGGTAAAAGCTCATATATACCTTTAAATAAAGTTTTACCCGCTAAACAAAATTGAAAAGTCAAGTAATCCTTAAAACCTTCTAAATCTGTTTCTATAGTTTTGACGAAGGGTAACAAAGCTTTAGCTTCTGAAGCAAAGTATAATATTCGATCAACTACAGTATAGTAAAAGGGTTTAATCCCAAAACGGTCTCTAGCACAAAATAAAGCTTGATTTGACTCATCCCAAAGAGCAAAGGAAAACATACCTCGCCAGTGATGAACACAGTCCATACCCCACTTCCGATAGCTATGTAAAATTACTTCTGTATCGGACTTAGTAAGGAAATTATTTACTCCTAATTCATCTCGTAGCTCAAGATAATTATATATTTCACCGTTATAAGTAAGCCAGTTACCTGCTTTGTCACTCATGGGTTGACTACCAGTGCTTAAATCTATAATACTCAATCGACGATGACCAAAACCAAGATGTTGTCTAGGATGCTGCCACATACCTTCTCCATCTGGGCCACGATGGCTTTGTAATTGATTCATCACTGACAGTCTACGGTTTAGAGATGGAATCTGTTCTCCATCAAGATTAAATGCACCGGCTATTCCACACATACAAGTTAAAGATTTATATTGATCCTAATTTTGAATAGAAAATAAACTACTTAATCTCAGTAGGCTGATGATTTTTAATAGTTAAACATAATCGCTAAAAACTTTTTTCATTTGTTTGAAAAACCAAAAACCGACAATAAATGTTAATATCGACATTGTAATTAAAGGAATGATAATTCTGTTTGGCGGTAGATGATTAAGCATTAAAACTGATTGATAGGAAATGATGATATAGTAAAGGGGATTAATAGCTAAAAACGGACGCATTTCCGCAGGAACCATCTCTTCTGTGTAAGCAATAGGACTAAGCATCATTAAAATTAAAGTGACAACAGCAATAATATTTTGGATATCTCGAATATATACATTCAAGCTAGATAAAATCCAAATTAAACCAATAGAAAATGCTATCTGACAAATCCAAACCAATAAAATTAGTGGTGATAGTATAGAAAGTTTACCAATCAATAATAAAGCTACCAATAATAAGCCCATACCTACTACTTGAGTAGCTTGACCTACAAATACTGCTTTTACGGGAACTAATTCTATCGGAAATAATGTATTCTTGATGAGATTGGAGCTAGAAACAACGGATGGGACCCCAAAACTCAAAGCTTCAGAAAATCCCAAAAAGGGAATTAAACCACAGAAAATTAAGGCGACATATTCGTTAGAACCCAATGTCGGAAAACGAACTTTAAATATATATATATATACGATTGCATAGGTTCCTAGAAATAGTAAAGGATATATCACTAGCCACAATAGTCCTAACATTGAACCTGCGTGACGAGTTTTAATTTCATTAATACTTGTTTGATAAAGCATCGAACGATGTCGCCATAAAGTTAAAAATGGCGGACAGATAATGTCAGAATATAACAATAAAAATGAGTTGAAAAAGCTTTTGAAAAACCGGTATTTTAAGAATTTATTCAGCATATTTACCTGGATTAAGATAATTTTTTGTGGTGAATCAAGGTTAGTAGATGCTTAAGACAAAGCTTTTTTGATAGTTGCCACAATTCTTTCAATGCTTTTGTAATCGAGTTCTGGCCAAATTGGAAGGCTTAAAACTTGAGTAGCTAATAAATCACTAACTGAATTGGCTGGATATTGTCCTTTGTAAACTGGTAGCTGGTCTTGGGGTATTGGGTAATAAATCATGGTGCTGATACCTTGGTCAGCTAGATATTTTTGTACTTGGTCCCGTTTCCCATTGAAAATCTTAATCGTATACTGGTGAAACACATGGCCGTCGGTTAGTGCTGGTGTGCCTACATCAGTAACTTCTGCTAATAGTTGGTTATAGGTTTTTGCTACTAAACGCCTCCCTTCATTCCACTGATCAATGTGAGGCAATTTCACCCGTAAAACTGCTGCTTGTAGGGTATCTAGACGCGAGTTATAACCTAAAACCTCATTATTATATTTCTTTTTTGCCCCATGTACCCGCAACATCCGGGCAGTTTCGGCAATTTGATCATCGTCAGTCACAATTAAACCACCATCTCCATAAGCCCCTAAATTTTTGGAGGGGAAGAACGAGTAAGCACCTACATGACCAATTGTGCCTGTATGTTTACCAGTAATCGTCTGATCGCTAGATTCTAAACAATTGCTATAGTAACGCGCTCCAAAGGATTGGGCGCAGTCTTCAATCACTTTTAAATTGTGTGTCTGGGCAATATCCACAATTGCTGCCATTGCCGCCGGATTACCATAGAGGTGGACTGGCATAATAGCTTTAGTCTGCGGGGTAATTTTTTCGACTATGGCTGCTGGGTCAATATTAAAAGTCTCTGGGTGAATATCTGCAAATACAGGTTTTGCACCTACATTACTAATTGATTCAGCTGTGGCAAAGAAACTAAAGGGTGTGGTAATCACCTCATCACCTGCACCAATCCCCAAAGCTCTCAACCCAATAACTAACGCATCAGTACCAGAGTTCACAGCGATCGCATGGCGTACCCCCAAATAAGTTGCAACCTCTTGTTCAAACAGCTTGACATCCGGCCCCATAATGAATTGACCAGAGGCTAAAACACGAGCGATCGCCTCTTGAATCTCGGTTTTGATGGCATCATATTGGGGTTTGAGGTTGAGAACGGGGATATTATTTTGGCTCATGAGACTCTTATTACTTCTGTTTCTGCAAGTTTTTGATATTTAGCGCCTGTGGAATCAACAGCATACCCATCAGCATCAAACTCTAACACATCACCGTAAGCACTCATCCAACCAATAATTTGGGCTGGGACTCCGGCGACCATTGCGTAGGATGGTACATCTTTTGTGACCACGGCACCAGCCGCTACAAAAGCACACTCATGCAAGGTGACACCACAAACAATCGTCGCATTCGCCCCAATACTACTACCTCGCTTGACCAAAGTTTTCAAATAATCATTACTGGTATTGCGGGGAAATTCACAGCGGGGTGTTTTGACGTTGGTAAATACCATACTGGGGCCACAAAAAACGTAGTCTTCTAAAATCACCCCTTCATATAGAGAAACATTATTTTGAATTTTGCAGCGATCGCCAATCACTACATTATTTGCCACCAAAACATTTTGCCCCAAAGAGCAATTTTCACCAATCTGCGCTTTGGCGAGAATGTGACAGAAGTGCCAAATTTTGGTATCTGCACCAATTTCTGCACCTTCATCCACATAACTGGATTCATGAACAAAATAGTTAGCCATCTAAAGACTTTTGTGCCTCCTCTAAAATTTCTACTACCGCCACACCATTGGCACCATCAGAACGGGGTTTTTTACGAGTTTGTAAACAATCTAAAAAGTGTTGACATTCTATTTTCAAAGGTTCTGAAGCAGCAACTTCCACAATTTCGCTACCTGCGTCATGATGGTTTAAATTTTCGTCAATATATTTATGGTGAATTGTTACTGTTTGTTGAACTTCATCGTAAACCAGCATTTGATTTTGGGCAATCACTACTGTACTGCGCTGGGTGAGAGGCCAATACCAAGAACAGTTAATTTGGGCTGATTGACCACTGTGGAAACGCAAGTCTACTTGGACGTAATCGGCAATAGTTGGCTGCAAAATAGCTTTCCCTTGGGCTTGGACTTGCTGGAGTTTTGGATTCCCCAATAGGTCTAGCACGACGGAAACATCATGAGGAGCAAACGACCACCAGACGTTTTCTTCTGTGCGGACTTTCCCTAACTTAAACCTTTGGGTGGCGACGTGCAGAACTTCACCAGCTTGACCAGTAGCCAAATAATCCCGCATCCAAGCGATCGCCGGTTGATATAGTAACAGATGACCCACCATGAGAATCCGCCCTTCTTTATCTGCGTATTCCGCCAGCGATCGCGCTTCTTGTGTTCGCAGGGTCATCGGCTTTT
>PWQB01000269.1 GCA_003556955.1 Nostocaceae cyanobacterium CSSed10_463m | reverse complement strand
TAGACTTTTGCTATTAGCCATGAACTTTAGTTCTTGGCGGAATATGGAATCAGCGTCAGAATTTCCGACTTGTGTGTACACGATAGGCAAGCGATGAGGGGAGTTAAGAGGTTGTTTTAAAAGTGTCCGGCTGTGATTTTAGGCATTTCATAATCCCCCCTAAACTTCTTCCGGGATGCACATTCGGCGTAGAAAAAAGGGGGAATAATTATCAAATTCTCCTCTTCTCAAAGGGGATTTAGGGGGATCTTTTCTCACAGGAATTATAATTAGGACTTACGCACTCGTTACGAGAAATCAGGTGTTTGGGATTGCTTCCTTATGTCGCAATGACTATGTTTACGTTGTCCTTGCGTAAGTCCTGATAATATTAATTCAGCAAACATTGAGAGGTTCAGATCCCCGACTTCTTCAAGAAGTCGGGGATCTATATGAAAGTTTTGGGTTTTCCAGACCTATTCAATAATTTTCTTCAAGTAGTTTGGTTTTATTTCCACTTATTCCATAAAGTTCAACAAATCTTTTAAAGAGCAAATTACTGGCGTGATTAGAAAATTTGCTGATTTTGAATAAACGCTCAACATTTGTATCTGTCAAATTGCGGAGATAGGGCAAATCTTCAAATAAGGTCAAACAAGAGGCAAAATGCAAGAGGATTTGCATTAATGGTTTAGGCCAGTTTAAATCACTATAAATATCTATGAATAACTGATGTTCTTTATCTGTTAAAGGAAAAGCTTGGAAGATGACAATTATTCTTTTATTATTGTAAACTGGGATGCTCAATTCAATTGTATAAGGAGTGTGTAAAATTAAATCCACTTCTACAATTGGTTTTCTCCAAATTCTTAAAGGGTTAGCTGGAGAATCTAACATGGTTTGAAATTTGATAATTCCACCGATTTTTGTGGTTTGAAAGTGGCTAACCTTGAGAATTTTTAAATTATTTAAGCTGAAGTTATGAACTGTTTCTAAATGTTTTAAGTTCAACAAATGATAAATTTGGCAAAGGTAAGGAAAAGGTAATATATACTCTTGGCTGATCATGTGTCGCTTTTTTAATGCAAATTGATTTGTTTGCATTGGACATAAGGTTCCCTGAAATTGGTCATTTTCGGTTTCAGGTTTTAAATATAGCCAACTTAAAAAAAACAAACTTGTAGTTAAGAGATGGAAAAATTCTAAACTTGATAAATAACCGTCTGCAAAGGTATTCAAACTTCTTTCTACTATTCCATAAATCCAAGCGGGAATGCCTAAGAGCCAAATACTCGTTTTAAACTTACTTATAAATACAGCTAATTCTACACTCGAATCTTGAACAGTTTTATGTTCAGAATTTTTATGATCTTCAGCTAAATTATGAGACATAAAATATAGCTTTAAATTTACTCAGCTATATTCATCCTAGATAGGGCTAATAAAAACAACCTCTACCTTTAGTGCATATAAATTTTTCAATAGTTTTAAATTTAACGCATTATTTTGTAGTGATAGCTACAGAATTTAGTTCATATATTTCTTCTGGTCAATTCTTAAATAAGTCAACTTTCCCTATCTCAATTAATCCTGGTTTTTAGCAATGCTGCAAAGAAGTATGATGTGGCAAAAGTCAAAATTTAAGTGATTATTTTGCTATTATTCGGAATATTTTAGCAAAACGTTCTTAAAAATAGCAGCAATGACTATCCGCCATGCAAATGAGAGTGATTTACCTGCAATAGTGGCAATTTATAATGCATCAATTCCCAGCCGCAAAGCCACAGCTGATTTAGAACCGGTATCTGTACAAAGTCGCCTGGCTTGGTTTCAAGGGCGATCGCCTTTACAAAGACCAGTGTGGGTGATAGAAGTAGAAGGTATAGTTGTGGGATGGCTGAGTTTTAAATCATTTTATGGACGGCCAGCTTATGATTCCACAGCCGAAATTAGTATTTATATTGCGCCCTCTGTTCATCAACGTGGATTAGGGGGAAAACTCTTAGCCCAAGCGGTGAGTGAAAGTCCAAATTTACAGATAAAAACGCTTTTGGGCTTTATTTTTGCCCATAATCAACCCAGTTTAAAGCTGTTTGCTAAATTCGGGTTTCAACAGTGGGGATATTTACCGCAAGTGGCAGAACTTGATGGTATTGAGCGAGATTTAATTATTATGGGGCTAAGAATTTAACTGATTTAACCGCCGGTGATTGCTGATATTGTTACTTTTTCTGCAAAATCCGGCGCTGACGAAAGTTATCAGACTGAGGTTTTCGCAGTGGTACTACCTCTGCTTCACTACTCTCACGGGCTACCCGAATCAATAAAGCCATACTGACTAAGCTGGAAATCATGGAATTACCGCCATAACTAAACATGGGTAGGGGTAAACCTGTGGTGGGTAATGCACCTGTGGCAACAGCAATATGTAGCAATGATTGCCCTATAATTACAATTGTGATGCCGATCGCCACTAGTCGGTTAACGATATTCTTGGCTTTTAATGCCACAATTAATCCCAGGGTGGCAAATACAGCTAAAATCACCAACATGACCATACTGCCAACAAAGTCAAATTCCTCAGCGAACACGGAAAAGATAAAGTCAGTGTCCTGAATTGGTAAATAAAACAGCTTTTGTTGAGAAAGTCCAAACCCAACGCCCCAAGTTTGACCAGAACCTACTGCTAACAAACTTTGTACTAGTTTGTAACCATCACCTCTAGGATCAGCCCAAGGATTGAGGAATGACATCACACGCCGGCGCTGATACTCTTTGAGACTGATACTAATGACCGCTAACATTAACCCGCCAAATGCTGTTCCTCCCAAATATTTGTAAGGTAATCCAGCCCCTAAAGCAATTAACCAAATGGTCATTCCACAGAGTGCAGCTGTACTTAAGTTAGGCTGTGCTAAAATCCCTAGAAGTACTAAACAAAAAACTCCTAACCAACTTAAGCGTATTGGCCAAGTTAACCGTTCCCACTGTCCAAATAATCGCGCACTTTGCAGTACCAAAAAGGGTTTAATTAATTCTGAAGGTTGCAGGGTTATTGGTCCGATACCTATCCAACGGGCTGCACCCAAGGCTTGTTTACCTACTCCTGGTATTAATGTGGCGAAGATTAACAGCAAAAACAGCGCGATAAACCAATGAGTATTACCCAAAATTTTCCGTAAGGGA
This sequence comes from Nostocaceae cyanobacterium CSSed10_463m, assembly GCA_003556955.1. The sequence continues at coordinate 1,300 of PWQB01000269.1, read as the reverse complement.
AGATTTGCAATTATGTTGAATCCTATCAGGGCAACGAAGACCCAAGCCAGTTGGCGCTTAATGAAGTAAAGTCCATCTCCATGACTCGATTCAGCCACGGGATAGGATGCTGAAAACAACATAATTAAGCCGATAAATAGCCAAATTAATGTTAACCAGCGCAGTAACCTAGCTTCAAAAGCCCAGGTGGAGACAGAATCATCAAAAATGGGAATCAGGCGACGTAGATTCACGATTGGCTACAAGTAATAACTCACCACTTATAACTCATAATGTAATGCATTGCTTGCACAGCACCATTAACATAAGCTGGTGCAGATTGGTTTTTTGCTGTGTTTCCTTGGTTTAGTAATATTCTCACAGTGGCTATCGCTTGTTCCATATCCTGAACATAATAACCTTGACGCGCTCTTTTTGCTTGGCGGTCATAAAGTCGCTCAAATGCTAATGCTACTAAAGGTACACCCACGGCAGTACATTCATAAACTGTGTTATATCCCCCCCCACCGATGACTATATCAGCTGCTGCGAGGCATTCTATACCTGGATGGTGAGATATCCATAAGCTTTGAGGGCAGTTCACTGGCGGATGAGCTGCTAAAATTCTCACAGCACATTCGGGAAATTCTTGATGCAGTCGCAGTGTGATTTGACTAAAAATATCTAACTCGGATTTTTGACCTGCTGCACACACTAAGAGGATTTTGACAGATTTATCCACTTTTAGGATATGCGATGTTCGCGTGGTATTTTTCTCAGGTAATTCTTCAGCATTGCGAATCAACCAAGGTGCTGTATGCTGCACATTAGGTAAATCTGCTAAACCTAAATCTGTACCTTCTCCGGGTATAATCACTGCTTGAAAATTGGCTGCTACGAAATTTCGTAAATTTTTAGCAATAATATAGTTAGGGTTAATATCTCGATGAATTAAAATGCGAGGTATAGAGTGTAATTGAGGCAGAATATCTGCTAATTCACCGCCCAAACCTCTAGGAAAAGTATCAACAATTAAGCAATCATAATTAGTATTGAGTATAATTTCTCGGACTTTTAGACAAGTTGTGGAAAAACGAGCATCATCAGGAATCCAATGTACTAAACAACCCTCATGATTGACTTTTTGGGCATAGGGACTATTAGTAATAATCCTGATTTTTCTATATTTTGCTGCAATTCTCCCCAAAGACAAAGCCCGGTTTAAATGTCCCCAACCGCCACCAAGGGCGTAAATTAACCAAGTTTTATGCAAAATTAAAAAGTAATAAAAAAAGTTCTTAATTCAACATCAACATTTCTG
>PWQB01000212.1 GCA_003556955.1 Nostocaceae cyanobacterium CSSed10_463m | reverse complement strand
ATAGACGCACTGCTAAAGCCAGAGTTCGGGAAAATTCACTAATAATATTGAAAGGTAACATTAAAGGTGTAGGTTGAATGTAATTCCTTAAATAACCTAGTAAACCTCGATTCAAAATGCCAAATAATGGCACTGCAACAAAGACACACAAAGCTAATCCGGCTGTAGTAGAAAGGGAACCTGTGGGTGGTTGATAACCAGGCACAATTGTTAACATATTGGCGACAACTATAAACAGAAACAAAGTCCCGATAAAAGGTAAATATTGACTTGGTTCCTGTTGACTTACTTCCCGAATTTGCTGGTTAATGGCATCTACAATAATTTCTAGGATATTTTGCCAACGTGAAATTTGCGGCTTCACTTTTAGGTTACGCGTTATCAGCCAAGAACCCAGAACTAATATAAACATTATTAGCCAAGTAAATACAATGGTGGCATTTAGCTTGATAAATCCCCACTGCCAAAAAATTATATTGTCTGGACTAATTTCCATAGTTAGATTCCTGTTTTGGTTGCCAGTATTTTATTAAAATACTCCGTGCTAATACAAATCCTAAAAGACTAATTAGCATTCGTTGCCAGTTTCCATCCATAATTAAATAAAATCCGAGTATTGTGATACTGGTACGACCAACGAAGCTACCCACAATTAACCGAAATGGCCATTGAGTTGTTGGTATTTGTCGCACTGTTATCCACAGGTTTACGAAGTAGAAAATTCCCAATGTAAATCCTAATGGCAAGGCAATTAACAAATATATAATGTTATCCATGATTGCTGTTTATAGGGGTCAATATTTAGAAATTTTAACCACAGAGGACACAGAGTACACTGAGGAATAAGAGTGGGATAGGTTCTAATTCTCTGTAAACTCGCATTTAATCACTATCATTCTGTCCTCTCCTTAATTCTCCCCTCTCCTTACTAAGGAGAGGGGTTGGGGGTGAGGTTCTGTATTCATTCATTGCGGCTTTCTTGTTGTATCCAAAACCAGGCGTTAACACAGCCGAAGAAAAGACCAATCAATAGCATCATTAATGTCCAAGAGTATTGGCTAGTCCATCTTTTATCAATCCAAATGCCTATAGCTATACCAATTAATGTAGGAATTGTTATAGACCAACCTACCAGACCAATCATACCTAAGTTGAACCAGATACTTTGGTCTTTTTGTCGTCGCGCTTGCAGTTTACGGGCTGATTTGCTTCTGATTTGCTTTTGAAATTCTGTGTCTGATTGCTGGCGTTTTTTTGGTGATGAACTATGTGGGGGCTTCACTGCTTGCACCTCCCATTTCTACAAGACCTCTAATAAAACCAACTTCTAATTTAGTAGCGGCGGAACGAGCCATTTTTTCTCTTTCATCTAATATTTTAAATTGTGTTTCTACTGTTTGTTGCAAGGTTTCTAAATCAGTCCCTCGGATAGCATTTCTCGTTGATACTAAAACCTCTGCACCACATTTAACTAAAATTCCTTGATCAACTGCCAGAAATATTTCTTCTCCGTTTTGTGAATCAAATGATAAAATTCCGGGTACGAGTGCAGTTACAAAGTCTATATGATTTGGTAATATCCCAAAAGCCCCATTTTCAGCTTCAGCATTAATTTTATTAGTTATTTCATCTAACAAAATTTGTGTAGGTAGTAAAACTCTTAATTTCATACTAAATTTTCCGAACTACGAATTACGTTAGCGTAGCTCTCCCGAAGGGAGCACTACGAATTACGAATTATTTCATCAACTGTGCCAATCATATAAAGTGTTCGTTCTGGATAATCAGCAAATTCATCGTTGAGAATGCGATCGCATCCTGTCAGTGCATCTGCTAAACTCACTAATTTGCCTGGTTTTCCGGTAAATTGTTCTGTAGTAAAGAAGGGTTGGGTTAAAAATCGCTCTAGTCTTCTAGCACGGGTAACTGTTTGGCGATCGCTAGCAGAAAGTTCTTCTATGCCCAAAATGGCGATAATATCTTTCAGGTCTTCATAGTTGGCTAAGGTTTGTCTGACTGCTTGGGCTATTTGGTAGTGATGCTTTCCCACAATTGGCGGTGTCAGCATTTTAGAATTGGACTTTAACGGATCAATGGCTGGATAAAATCCCTCACTTGCACGTTTACGAGATAGCACCAGTGATGCTGATAAATGACCAAAAGTGTGAACTGCGGCTGGATCAGTAAAATCATCGGCGGGAACATATACAGCTTGTACGGAGGTAATCGCGCCAGTTGCGGTATTAGCGATGCGTTCCTCTAATTCAGCCAGTTCTGTTTCTAGAGTGGGTTGATAACCAACACGAGAAGGAAGTCGCCCCATTAACCCGGAAACCTCTTGTCCAGCTTGGATAAACCGAAAGATATTATCAATCAATAACAACACATCTTGCTTGACATCATCGCGGAAATATTCCGCCATTGTTAATGCTGCTTGTCCTACCCGGAACCTCGCCCCCGGCGGTTCATTCATCTGACCAAAAATCATAATTGTGTTGTCTAACACTCCCGCATCTTGCATTTCACGGTATAATTCCTCAGCTTCCCGACTACGTTCACCAATGCCACAAAACAGACTAATTCCCTGATACTCACTGACTATGTTGTGAATCATTTCAGTAATTAGTACAGTTTTACCCACACCCGCACCACCAAATAAACCTGCTTTACCACCCCGTTCTAAAGGTGCGAGAATATCAATAGCTTTAATGCCAGTTTCCAGAATTTCTGAACTTGTGGACTGCTGAATTAGGGGTACTGGTGGCTGATGAAGCGATCGCCATTCTCCCCCAGATATTTGTTCTTTGCGATCAATTGTCTCCCCAAAGACATTAAACATTCTCCCTAGCAGTCGTTCCCCCACCGGAACTTGTAGGGTATGTCCTGTATTAATTACCACAGACCCACGCGCCAAACCTGATGTTGGTTTTAAAGCAATTCCGCGTACTGTTTCAGCATCGAGATGAGTCATCACCTCTATCACCACGCTGTCATTTTCCCCAGCTACCAACTGAGTATAAACATCAGGAATCTGTTGATCAAATCGCACATCAACAACACTACCGCGAACAGAAACAACCTGACCCCGATTAACTTGACACAAATCTAGAGTTTGTTGCATCAATTAAATCCCCAAAATTCAGTTATCAGTTATCAGTTATCAGTTATCAGTTATCAGTTATCAGTTATCAGTTATCAGTTATCATGTTATCAGTTATCAGGTCTATGTGGGGTAATTAGACCCAGGAATTCAACTGATAACCATTCAATCCTTTCGGTTAAGGGATGTAGTGACGTTCTATGGAATGTCTCTACAAGGGTTTTCGGCTCACGAATTTGCTTAACCGAACAGTATTGGATAACTATTTACAAATCTCATCCATAACATCACGCACCCTCTATAACTAAATCAGTTACAAAATTTAGAACATCCTTCATCAGAAAGATTAAATTTTTTCTGTAGCGCCCAACATCTGTAAAAGATTATCAACATTATCAATATCCCCCACAATGCGCCGAATCGGTTGCGGCCACACCTTAACCAGAGTCGGAGTTGCCGAAACTTGGTCAATTTCCGCTTGTTCAGGATTCGTTAATACATCAATCACCTTCATTGTGTAAGGATACCCCAGCGATCGCTCTAAAAGTTCATGCAGACTCTTGAGAATACGTTCAGTGTTTGCACTATGTCCAGCCACAAACAGACGTAAAACATAACACTCTGCTTGTAACTGTAGCTTTTGCGTAGGTATAACCGGGGGATAATACTTTGGTTTTCCTTGAGAACAGTCTAAATCCACAATTAAATCATGGTCTTCCCAGAGTTGGGGAAAAGTCGAGCGATAAGTACTTAATACCATGCGATCGCACAAACCTTCCTGCCAAGGTGCTGTTTGCCAAACTACATCCGTCCCAAAAATGGCATTAAGTACAGCCTGATGACGAATCACAGTCGGATACGCTTCCGCAAAAGTGCGGACTTGATGCGTCCGTGGATCTAACCAGTGGTCAATAGTCGCAGTATAACAAGGAACTAAAAAGTGTGGTGGTTCTGGTAAATCTAAAATTTCCTGCAAAACAGCACACAAATGCAAATGCCATCGACCCTGCTTGTGAGGGTCGATGCAGTAAATTAAATCTCCTCCTGGTGTAAAAAGGGCAATACCTTTAAACAACTGGGGTTTAGATAGTTTATTTGTGATCAAGTCGGTTACAGGGTTGAGAGAAAACAACTATCAAAAATTTTATTTTTCACCCCCTATTCTATAGCAACCGCCAAGGAGCTTAGAACATTGTTGATTCTTGAAAGCCTTGATGTAGGGGCGGGTTCACTAAGAATTTCGACGAACCACAGACTCACTGCTTACAGGTATTTTCAGGTAAATAGACGACACGGTAGGGGCGCAAGGCCTTGCGCCCCTACGACAGATGTGGTTCAAATACATGAAAACTGATGTAAACCCGCCCCT
>PWQB01000592.1 GCA_003556955.1 Nostocaceae cyanobacterium CSSed10_463m | reverse complement strand
TTTGAGGACTTTAGCCCCCCTTTTCAAGGGGGGTTGGGGGGATCAAAACCTTAACCGAAAAGTATTGCAACCCAACCTACATTTACGTCTAATTTTGGGTTTGAAAACAGTCCCTAATCATTAAGGACGGGCAGGATGCCGCTTCATCTGGGGAGGAGTACAAGCTTTGTCCTAGTACAAGTCGGCGTAAACAAATAGACCATTCAAAATCCATGAAAAGCCCATTTTATAAGCTTTTTGACTTTTGACTTTTGACTTCCGCCTTGCGGTACTAGTCTCTCCCCTGCTCCCCGCTCTCCTGTCTCCGGCAATGACCGCCGTGGTAGTCGGGCGAACCATTAAAATTTTGTTAACTAACATACATTTTACTAAATGATTACCTTTTCTTAAACTTGCTCAATTACAGTAACTACAGAAAACACCAAAACTGTTTTTTATCTCACCTACCAAAAAATTAAATGTAATTAAAGCAATCAGTATTCAAACCCAGTATCTGTAGTTGTTATTGGGAATGATTCAAGTTAGTTATGGTTGGGTTATGTTGGATTTAAATAATCCAACTTAGTAAAAATACTTAGCCAAATAAAAATATTTTTTATACAAAAGCATGAAATCTTCATAGTTTTTGTATAAATCAAGCATTGGCAACCAGAAAATTTTCTCTAGAGTTAATATTTTTTTCATAACACAGGAGATATTAATAACATCAAAATTGAATAAAAATCCAATTTTGATGTTCAACAAGTAATTAAATCAAACACATTGCACATGACTTTGTTGATTTGAATAGCTTTCTTGGCAAAAAAAATGGAGTTATCTCAAATAATTCTCACACTAATCTAAATATATTCAGTGTGGCATTAGAACTTATTTTGTGAGATTTTTCATTCATTTAATTAACAGACCAATTTATCATTTTCACTCTTACAAGTACTTGCACAATGTCTTTCACAAGTCTCACCCCCAACTTATCTAATGTATCGAATGAATCTCACATTAATGAGGATTTACCGCAAAGTTTATTTACTCGTAGAGAATTAATTCCACATGAGAAAGACCTTCTGTGGCGCATTGATCGCGGAGCAGTGCGTACCTTAACCTGGAGCGAAGATGGAATATTTATTACTCTGGGTTACTGGGGTCCTGGTGATTTGATTGGCTATTCTTTATCAAAAGTCCAACCCTACCAAATTGAATGTCTAACCAGCGTAGAAGCCAGCATCATACCGCAGCATCTTTGGGATAAACATATTAATGCGTTTGTGTCCCATATTAAAGATTCAGAAGAGCTTTTAAACATTGTGCATCTTAAACCGATGTCGTTACGGTTGGGAAAATTTTTGCTGTGGTTAAGTGAAAAGTTTGGACGTGATGTAGCACAAGGTAAATTAATTGACCTAAATATTACACATCAGGAAATATCTGAGGTGTTAAATACTACTCGTGTGACTGTCACACGGCTTTTACAGCAATTTGAAGAACAAGGGTCATTATTACGCTATAAACGTCGGATTATTCTCCTACCATCAAATAAAATAATGAAAAATATAGTATAAAAAAATGATAATTGACTTGTGCTAATTATCCAAGTTTTGCTATATTCCTTACAGAAGGTTTCAGTAAACCACATGAAAAAGCTGCAAGCTTGTTCATAGTTCTAATTATTCGGTGTGAGTGAAATTAAAAACATGAAAAAACTACTTTGGAATGCTCTGAAGGTTAGTCCAGCTATTGCTGCTACATTGTTAGCTGCTAACAGTGCTTTTGCTGGTGAAGCCAATGAACAAGTAACAACTGTTGCTCAGTTATCCCAAGAGGCTAACAGCATCGGTCAGGTAACATCTGTTTCTCAGTTCTCGGATGTACAACCTACAGATTGGGCGTTTCAAGCTTTACAGTCTTTGGTTGAGCGTTATGGTTGTATTGCAGGTTATCCCAACGCTACTTACCGTGGTAACCGTGCGTTAACTCGTTTTGAATTTGCAGCTGGTTTAAACGCTTGTTTAGACAGAGTGAATGAACTGATTGCGACAGCAACCGCCGATTTAGTGACTAGAGAAGACCTAGCTATTGTACAGCGCTTGCAAGAAGAATTTTCGGCTGAATTAGCAACCCTGCGTGGTCGTGTAGATTCCTTAGAAGCTCGGACTGCTGAGTTAGAAGCGAATCAGTTTTCTACCACCACCAAGTTATCTGGGGAAGCAATTTTTGGCTTGTCTCAGGTATTTGGGGATACAAGAGCTGATGGTCTTGGTGAGAATAGTGCTGACTTACCAAGCAACACCACATTTTCTAATCGGGTGCGTTTAACCCTGAACACTAGCTTTACTGGTAGAGATAGACTGCAAACTCGATTGAATTCTGGTAACTTTGTCAATAATCGTGGTGTCACGGGTACTAACATGACCCGTCTTGGTTTTGACACTGGTACTCCATCCAGCTCTCCAGCCAACAACGTTGAAATCGATAAAGTTAACTATGCTTTCAACTTCAGTGACTCTATCCGCGTCACAATTGATGCCGTTGGTGCTGAATTAAACGATAACGTGAATAATTTCCACCCTGACTTTGCTAGTTCTGGTGGCGGTGCGCTTTCCCGCTACGGACGTTTTAGCCCCATATATCGCCAAGGTGCGGGTGGTGCAGGTTTAACTGTGGAATTAAATCCCAGAGGTCCTTTAACATTGAGTGCGGCTTACCTAGCACGCAATGCTAACAATCCTAATGATAAAAACGGAATTTTTGATGGTTCCAACACCATCTTCGGTCAGATAGGTTTCAAACCCAGCCAAGCCTTCAATGTTGGTTTGACCTATGCTCGCTCTTATCGAAATAGTCAGTCTGGCATCAACCTTTTTGACAGCACAGGAAGTGGTTTCGCTAACAACCCATTTTTGGGTGAAGCCACTACATCCAACCACTACGGTATACAAGCTAATTTCCAACCTAGTTCCAAGTTAACAATTGGTGGTTGGGCAGGTTACACCACAGCTAACTCTGAAGTTAGCAATGCTGATGCAAACATTTTTTACTGGTCTAGTAGTTTAGCTGTCAAAGACTTTGGTAGAGAAGGTAACGTACTTGGTGTGATCTTTGGTCAACCACCAAAAGTAACTGGTGGTTCTGTAGGTTCCGAAACAGACACTTCTTACCATTTAGAGGGTCTTTATCGGATGCGTCTCACTGATAATATCGCCGTCACACCTGGTTTGTTGGTAATCTTCAACCCTGAACACGACAGCAGCAACGATACCATCTATGTTGGTACACTCCGTACCACCTTCCGTTTCTAAAACTGGTTTTAGTTAGAAGTTAAATAAGAAGCCCGCACCAAGGCGGGCTTTTTGGTGGAAAATGATAGCTATTTGGAATGAAAATCTGGTTGATTGGGTATGTCTGCTGGGGGGCGATCGCTACTCCAAGCCCACCAAACATATCCACATTGGCAATTATAAAATTCTTGCCATTTGCGACGATGGTCTGCTGTCATGACAGGCGATCGCCTATTAATCCAAACGTCTAAAGCTTCGCGGCTACTGGCGTGACAACTGGGACAGCAAAACTCGTGAGCGTGAACTGCCTGATCTGTCCATTTAGGTGGAATGGGAGCAAATGCGTCCATGTAATATTAATTCGTAGTTCGTAGTGAAGCACTTAAGTAGTATTATCTCAGTAATAGAATACATTTTTCAACGCAGAGGAACGCTAAGTTAGCGCAAAGGTAAGCTGAGTCAAAATTTTAGATGATAATTACGAATTACGAATTATTCCAATGGATTCAAGGGTTGAAATTCGTCGGTTGTTAGATGTGATGCCTGCTTCTAGTCGGATGATGACGAAAATTGTCAGTAAACCTGAGCAGTCAAAGGTGATTGATGCTGCTTTTCCTTTACCTTGGAATCAGGATCGACCAATATATATTAATTTTGATTTGTGGTTACGTCTGGCTAAACCACAACGGGACTTATTACTATTACAGAAGGTTAGCTGGTTGCTGGGAGTGAAGTGGTTTAAACCTGATATTTATCAAGGTGTGGTTCTACTGGGTTTATTGGCGGGATTATTAGAATCAGCACAGTCAGATGTGGTGGGTGTGGCTGTGGGTGGGGGATTAAGTGCGATCGCTTTGGTGCGGATTTGGCGCACTAACAAGTCTTCTGAATCAGAGTTAAATGCCGATTTAGCAGCGCTGCGGATCGCCCAACGCCGGGGTTATTCGGAAACTGAAGCCGCCCAACATTTATTATCTGCGATTGAGGCGATCGCTTATATTGAAAAGCATTCTGCTTTAAATTTTAGCGAGTTAATTCGTTGTCAAAATCTTCGCGCGATCGCTGGTTTATCACCAGTCGGCATACCAAAAAATTATATCTTGGGGGAGGACGATCATAATAGTTGATAGTTCTATGTCACGTAGCATAGGTGAGATTTGTTAAGGTTTTTTAGTGGGAAAAGAACGGCGACGGCGATAC
>PWQB01000043.1 GCA_003556955.1 Nostocaceae cyanobacterium CSSed10_463m | reverse complement strand
GGATGGTACTGTGTTGATTTCCCTAGCTTTGATTAGACTCGTATTCGCCACCGAGTTGTCTTTATTGTTGCCCGACCTGCCGTGTTTCACTCGTTTGAGTCGTCCTGTATCAACGGATATTCTACCTGAGACAATTCAATTATAACAAAAAGCCGTCCTAAAAGGACAGGGCTTTAAACCCAGGTTTTTGGTAATTTCAGTTTTGAGAAGGTACTAAATATTGGAGTCAGTGCGACTAGGTATAATGCCTGAACGTGGCTACTTAATTAAATGCTTGAGCATGGCTTATTGTAGAGATGACAACCCAAGGGCAGGATATGACTAATTTATTAATGACTACCCTTATATCAACACCCATTAAAGACCCAGTACCAGTGTTTTTGATGATTTTAGGGATTATGCTGATTGCTCCCCTGTTATTTGAGAAAATTCGCCTACCGGGAATTGTGGGATTAATCTTGGCTGGGGTTGTAGTCGGGCCAAATGGGCTGGGATTGTTGGCACGAGATAGCACAATTATTCTACTGGGTACAGTCGGTTTATTATTTCTCATGTTCATGGCGGGACTGGAAACCAGCCTGGATGACATGAAATATAACGCTGATAAGGCGGTAATTTTTGGGCTGGCGACTTTTCTCGTCCCTATGGCATTGGGTACTACTGCCATGATGGTAATCGGCTACGATTTGTTACCTGCTGTTTTAGTTGCATCTTGTTTCGCCTCCCATACCCTATTAGCATTACCTGTAGCCAGCAAATTGGGGATTATGCGATCGCAAGTGATGACTACCACTCTGGGAGGGACGTTAATCACCAATATTTTGGCACTTTTAGTGTTGGCGGTGGTGGTAAGAGCGCATGAAGGCAATTTAACTTTACAGTTTTGGCTATTTCTGATTCCTTCACTGATTATTTATACCTTCCTGATTCTGTGGGGATTACCTCGCCTGGGACGTTGGTTTTTTCAGCGCTTTGGACATGACGAAGGGGCAGAGTTTACCTTTGTTTTAGCTACCTTATTTGTAGTGTCTTATGGGGCTGAATTAGTGCAAATTGAGCCAATTATTGGGGCTTTTTTAGCTGGAGTTGCTATTACCCAACTCATACCTCATCTTAGCCCCTTGATGAATCGGATTCAATTTATCGGTAATACGCTGTTTGTGCCATTTTTCCTGATTTCTGTAGGAATGCTGGTAAATCCTATGATTCTGATTCAAGAACCGCAATCGCTTCTAGTCTCAGGTGTGATGGTGAGTGCGGCGTTAGTCTCTAAGTTTATTCCGGCTTGGGGTGCAGGTAAGTTATTTGGCTTGAATTTCGACAATATTATGGTGATGTTTGGGCTATCGGTAGCTCAAGCTGCTTCTACTCTAGCGGCAATTACTGTTGCTTTTAATATTGAGTTAGTTGATGAATTGACTGTAAATGGTACGATCGCCATGATTTTAGTTACCTGCGTTGCTTCTCCTTGGGTGACAAATCAGTGGGGACAAAAAATGAAGCCGGGAGAAGTTACGACTCAAACCCCGAAGACAGGAAAGATAGGCGATCGCGTTTTAGTCCCAGTTGCTAACCCCAGTACAGAAGATAATCTCCTACAGTTGGCGATTCTCCTGGCAAAATCGGCTAAAGGAACTCTGCTACCCCTGCACATTTTACTTGAGCAAAATTCCGCCATTTCCCCAGAGGATAAAACCAGACAAAACCAATTGTTATCGACGGCGGAAATGATTGCCCATGCTGCTGTTACCAATGTTACGCCCATTGGTCGCATTGATGAATCAATTGATAAGGGTATTGCCCGTGTCGCTGAAGAACAACAAGCTAGTGTCATTGTCTGCGGTTGGAAAGGTTACTCTACTTATCAGGAAAATTTATTTGGCGGTGTGATTGATAAGATTGTAAATCGCAGTTCTGTACCAGTTTTAGTGACTCGATTTCCATTACCAATTGAGCATACAAGGCGTGTGTTTATTGCTTTTACTACTCAACAAACTTACGCTAGTTCTTTTAAAGAAAGTATCCAATTAGCTAAAAGTCTAGCCACAGAACTCAAAGCATCGCTACAATTGTTACACGTGGTAGCAGTTAGAGGCGCATCTGTGGAACTCACTGATATTGAATTACCTCCAGATACACCAATTCAAAAGGTGCGCGGGAATTTTGTCCGCCAAGTTTCACGGTTACTTAAAACTAATGACTTGCTGGTGTTAAATGGAACTGTTGAGCAGAAAACTCAGTTGTTCTCTCTTCTGGGTCATGCACCAGAGGCGATCGCTCGGATTCATCCTCAAGTGGCGATGATTATTGCTTATTTTCCGCAGTAGGAAGTTTCACACACCAGGCGCACCAGAGTAAGATTTGAGTGTCAATTATCCGGTTTTTTATGCTTTACCCTGTGATTTGGCAGAATGATTCTGTTTCTCTGATTGATCAAACTCGTTTACCTAATGAGTATACTTTTGTGCAGATTCACCGTAGTGATGATATGGCACGGGCGATTAAGACGATGATTGTCCGAGGTGCGCCGGCTATTGGTGTGGCTGCGGCTTATGGGATGTATCTGGGGGCGCGGGAAATTGAGACGGAAAATCACCATGAGTTTTTAGAAGGGTTAGAAAAGGTCGCCGAGTTGTTGCGTTCTACTCGCCCCACAGCAGTTAATTTATTTTGGGCTATTAGCCGAATGATGAAAACTGCTTACGAAAGTCTGGGGACTGTAGCAGAAGTTAAACAGAAGCTTTTGCAAACAGCCCAAACGATTAATGCTGAGGATTTACAAACCTGTCAGGCGATTGGTGATCATGGTTTGACAGTATTACCTAAGACTCCGGAAAAGCTGCGGATTCTGACTCACTGCAATGCTGGGGCGTTGGCTACTGCTGGTTATGGGACAGCTTTGGGTGTTGTGCGTTCTGCGTGGCGAGAAGGGCGTTTAGAGCGTGTATTTGCTGATGAAACTCGTCCTCGCTTACAGGGGGCAAAACTTACGGCTTGGGAATGTGTTCAAGAAGGCATTCCGGTGACGGTAATTACTGATAGTATGGCTGCCCATTGTATGAAACAAGGTTTAATTCATGCTGTAGTTGTGGGTGCTGACCGCATTGCTGCTAATGGTGATACTGCGAATAAAATCGGGACTTATAGTGTAGCGATCGCAGCTCAAGCCCATCATATCCCTTTCTTTGTGGCAGCTCCTTTTTCTACTGTGGATTTTGCCTTGGCTGATGGTAGTCAGATTCCCATTGAGGAACGTAACCCAGAGGAAATTTACCAAGTAGGTGAGACTATGCTGACACCGATGGGTGTGGATTTCTATAATCCGGCATTTGATGTTACCCCAGCTAAGTTAATTACAGCTATAATTACTGAAAATGGCGCATTTGCTCCGAGCGATTTGGCAAAACATCAGCCTCAGCTATTGAGTAGTGCTGAAACGCAAGAAATCTAGTTTGTATAGAGACGCGATATTAGAGACGCGATAAATCGCGTCTGTACAAGAAATTAAACCTATGCAGTGCGAAATTGTGGACGTGCAGACTGTAGTTAGTTTATATAGGAAGTGAAACGAGTAATATTTAAAGTTTTCAAAATAATGAATAAGTTAATCCCCACAATTGCGTTAATTTTTTCCTCAATCTTGATTACAAGTTGTGGGAATACGCCAACTGAGACTGTAAATGAAACTACAAACAATACTGTTGAAACCACTCAAACGGAATCTCAACAAGAGACTGCAACAACAACTTCTAATGAAACTATAGCTTCTCAGGTAGATACTAGAAGTAAACAAAAAACAACAGAAGTAGTAAATAGAAATTCTAGTAATAATCAAGCTAATAATCCAACTCAACCAGTGGCTAACAATCAACCCAAAGTTGGGACAGTTAAAGAATTAGTCACTGGTGATATTATTTGCTACGCCACGATAGTAGATGAACAGGGAAAAGAGCATAATGTAGGTGCATCCTTTGAAATTTGTGCAGAATCAGAAAAATATTTAAATAAGAAAGTCCGCCTCTCTTATGAAATCGCATCACTAAATGATTGCGAAAGTATTGAACCGTGCGGTAAAAGTCGTGAAGAATCGATAATTTCCCAAATGGAAATTTTGGGAGAATCACCAACTAAACCCCAAGCTAGTAACTCATCAACTTACAGTAATGGTAAATGGACTGTCACTATTGGGAATAGCAATTCTTGGTCAGGGGTGAATAATACCGGAAATGTGACTTATAAAGGATGTGATGATCAAGGTAAATGTATCAATTTAACAGGTGGTAAAGTTAGCTGTCGGCGGGGTGAATGTATTACAGGTTGGAAAAATGGAGAATATACATATATTCTGGAACAACCAATTACTGAGGAAGGTACGAATTACACATCATCAAGTGTCCTCACAGTCAAAAAAGGTGCTAATGTGATTTTGACTGCTCAAGGATTGAAATCCATTTAAAAGGATATTTTTCAAATCT
>PWQB01000420.1 GCA_003556955.1 Nostocaceae cyanobacterium CSSed10_463m | reverse complement strand
GATGGAATACTCTTTGATTATGTCCGCTATCCGCGACAAGCAGGAAGTTATTCTATTGCCACAAAGGTTTCTGATCTATGGCTATTTAGTCCAGCCACTCAAGAAGCATTATTTCGTCGCGCCCAGAACAACAAAGGATTAGAACTAATTCGGCGTTTTTTGGGTAAGGGATACGTCACAGCCGGAGATATTAACGAAGTCGATCAGCTTCACCCTCAAGAAAGCGAACCTATGTGGCAAGGTAGGATTACGCAACCGGAGCAAAAATCAATCCTCACTGCAACTCAGAGACAACCATTATTACAAGTACAATTGTGGCAACTAGCAGTTGCTCACGCCATGCAAGGTATTTTAGACTTTGTGAACTTAGCTGTTTATCCAGCCCAGCAACAAGGAATACCCTCTGGGGCGGTATTTTTTCCTGATGCTAATCAAGCTATCGGACAGGGTTATGATTCCCGCTTGCAACCTTGGGATAGATTTCCTAGTTCTTTAGAATGGCATCCCATGTCTTATTCTACTTGTGGTAGTGCTAGCTGCATTGTGCAGGAAGTCCAACGAGTTTTGAACTCTGCACAACCAGGAACCAAAGTTATACCAGCCTTAGCCGGAAGTTGGGGAAAATCCGTAGGTAATCGTCCATCACTAGAAGCGCAAATGCAAGCACTACGCCAAGCCACCCCCCAATTAGCAGGAGTCAGCCATTTTGCTTATTCTTGGCAATACCCAGAACATGATAGCGATCGCAAATTTTGTCGCGTGCGGTAAATTAATTGTAGAGACGCGATTTATCGCGTCTGCATATCTTGTCGATTCATCGCGTCTGCATATCTTGTCGATTCTTGTCGATTTATCGCGTCTGCTTGTCGATTCATCGCGTCTGCATATCTATAAATATTAAAAAAAATGAATAAAATCCAACCCAGACAAGCCTTAAATAAAGCATTCCTAAAAGTAAAACCCAACAGAATTGAAATTGACCGTTTTAAAAATAATCTCTCCACCCTCCTCACTCAAATCAACGAAACTGAATCAGAAGAATTTCATAAAAATTTGATTGCCGACTTTTTAAAGAATACTTATTATAGCCCCAATCATTTTATCAATACAAAAGGACGTAATGACCTTGTTATTCATAACGGTAAAAATGCTCAAAGTAACGTTGGTGTAATTTTAGAAACTAAAAAGCCAACAAACAAAGGCGAAATGCTCAAAGTTGATAATTTAAATACTAAAGCATTTCAGGAATTGGTATTGTATTTTTTAGGCGATCGCATTACAAATAAAAACCTAGAAATTAAATATTTAATCGCCACTAACATATACGAATGGTTCATTTTTGACGCAAATACTTTTGAAAAAGCCTTTATTGAAAACAAAACATTTTTAAACCAATTTATAGAATTTGAAGCGGGGAGATTATCCAGTAAAAAAACAGACTTTTTCTATAAAGAAATAGCTCAACCAGCCATAGCCCAAATTCAAGACTCAATTCCTTTTACTTATTTTGATATTCGAGACTATGCAGAAATTTTAAATCAGTCACAGCAGCAAGATGATTATCAACTAATTGCACTGTTTAAATTACTATCACCAGAACATTTATTAAAATTACCCTTTGCTAACGATAGTAATAGTCTTGACAAAGGTTTTTATAGCGAACTATTACATATTATTGGTTTGACCGAAACCAAAGAAGGTAGTAAAAAACTCATTCAACGTAAAAAAGCAGGTGAACGAAATTCAGGTTCCCTCATCGAAAATGCAATTGTGCAACTTGATAGTTTAGATAAAATTTCTCGCCTCAAAAAGCCGGAACAATTTGGGGAAACTTACCAAGACCAACTTTTTAATCTTGGGTTAGAATTATCAATCACTTGGATTAATCGCATACTTTTTCTGAAATTATTAGAAGCGCAATTAATTAAATATCACAAAAATGATCACTCCAGAGGATTTTTAAATTTAGAAAAAATCAAAAACCTCGATGATTTAAACAGTCTTTTCTTCAGCGTCTTAGCACGTAAACCCAGAGAAAGAAGCGAAAGTCTCCAAAAAATATTTACCAATGTTCCTTATTTGAATAGTTCCCTATTTGAACCAACAGATATTGAACAAGTAACAATATTTATCAGCAACCTCAGAGATGAGAATTTGCAGATTTTCTCCTCCAGCGTCTTAAAAGACAGCAATGGTAAAAAGCGCACAGGTGAACTAAACACATTACAATACCTGTTTGAATTTCTGAACGCTTACGACTTCAGCAGCGAAGGTTCCGAAGAAATTCAAGAAGACAACAAAAGACTAATTAATGCTTCTGTACTCGGCTTAATTTTTGAGAAAATTAACGGATATAAAGATGGTTCCTTCTTTACTCCTGGTTTCATTACCATGTATATGTGTCGTGAAACAATTCGCCGAGCCGTTTTGCAGAAATTTAATCAGGCTAAAGGTTGGAATTGTCAAGATATTGAGCAATTATATGAGAAGATATCCGATAAACCAGAAGCTAATCAAATTATTAACAGCTTAAAAATTTGTGATCCTGCTGTAGGTTCAGGACATTTCTTAGTTTCGGCTCTCAACGAAATTATAGCCATTAAAAGCGAACTCAAAATTTTACTCGATAGGTCAGGTAAAACATTAAGAGATTATCACGTTGAAGTGGTAAATGATGAGTTAGTTATCACCGATGATGATGGTGAGTTATTTGAGTATAATCCTAAAAATCAGGAAAGTCAACGCATACAAGAAACGCTATTCCATGAAAAGCAGACGATTATTGAAAATTGTTTATTTGGTGTAGATATTAATCCCAATTCTGTAAAAATATGTCGTTTGCGGTTGTGGATTGAACTGTTGAAAAATGCTTATTATAAAGCTGAGAGTTTGAATTCTCCCCCTTCCCGCGTCGGGAAGGGGGTTGGGGGGTTAGGTTTTTCGGAGTTAGAAACTCTACCAAATATTGATATTAATATCAAATGCGGCAATTCTTTAATTAGTCGTTTTGCGTTGGATGCTGATTTACGACAAGCTTTAAAGAAAAAACAATACAGTATAAATAATTATCGCCATGCTGTGGAAACTTACCGCAACGCTGAAAATAAACAGCAGAAACGGGAAATGGAAAAGCTAATTCAAGATATTAAAGGTAATTTTCAGACGACGCTGGGATTAAATGACCCCAATAAAACTAGGTTAAGAAGGTTGGAGGTTGAGCTTTATAATTTGGAAAATCAGATGTTGTTGTTTGAAGAAACCAAAGCTGAGAAAAAGACACGGGAGAAAAAAGTTACTAAGTTAAATAATGAGATTGACAAGTTAAAAGCTGAGATTGATGATATACAAAATGGTCAGATTTATGAAAATTCCCTGGAATGGCGTTTTGAATTTCCTGAAGTTTTGGATAACAAAGGGGAGTTTGTCGGTTTTGATGTGGTAATTGGGAATCCTCCTTATATTAGACAAGAAGAAATTAAGGCTTTGAAACCAATTTTGCAACAAAGCTATCAATGTTATACAGGAATTGCAGATTTATTTGTATATTTTTATGAGCTAGGTTTAAAATTATTAAAGCCAAAAGGTTATTTAACTTATATTTCCTCTAATAAATATTTTCGCGCTGGTTATGGTGAAAAGTTACGTCAGCTTTTGACAGATACAACAACTATTCATAGTTTAATTGATTTTGGTGATTTTCCGGTTTTTGAGGAAGCGATCGCCTATCCTAGTATTATTATATTAAGTAACTGTAAATCTGATCAAAACCAAGTCACAGCTTTGTCATGGGATAAAGCCAAGAAAGAAAATATTGCACAATTTGCAACAGTCTTAAATCAGTCAGGTGTGATAATTTCACAAGAAAATTTAAATCTTGACGGTTGGCGGTTAGAATCTTCAGATATTATAGATTTGCTAGGTAAAGTCAGAAATGCTGGAACACCTTTAGGAGAGTATGTAAACGGCAGATTTTATCGTGGTATTTTAACAGGATTTAATCAAGCTTTTGTTGTAGACCAAGCTACTCGTGATAAATTGATTAACGAAGATATCTCCTCTGCTGACGTGTTAAAACCTTTTTTACGTGGAAGAGATGTTAAGCGTTGGTGTGTAGAATATCAAGATTTATGGTTAATATTTACCAGAAGAGGAATTGATATTAAAAAATATCCAGCAATTGAGAAATATTTAAGCCAATACAAAAAACAACTTACACCTGGTACAGGTAGAAAAGCAGGTAGTTATAAATGGTATGAAATTCAGGATAATATTGCTTACTGGAAAGAATTTGAACAACCTAAAATTATTTATCCAGATATCGCAGTTACTTGTCAGTTTGCTTTTGATACTGAACAATTATTCCCAGACTGCACATTATTTCTAATTCCATCAGATTCAAGATATTTACTTGCGTCTCTAAATTCAAAGGTTGTGCAGTTTTTTATCAATCAGATTTGTCCTGCTATTCGTGGCGATTTT
>PWQB01000101.1 GCA_003556955.1 Nostocaceae cyanobacterium CSSed10_463m | reverse complement strand
GCGGCTGCTAGTGTGGTTTTGTGCGGTGTCTTAGGTTGTTCGCAGGTAAGCGGTAGTACAAATTCTCTCAAACAATCGGAGCTTCCTTATTCAGAAACTCGATTGCCAAAAAAAACCTTAATTTCTGATACTAAACTTGTGGAAGCTAATAATAAATTTGGCTTGAAACTGTTTTCAGAAATTGCCAAACAGCACAGGAGTGAAGATAACATTTTTATTTCTCCTGCCAGTGTAGCGATCGCCTTGGCTATGGCATATAATGGAGCCAGTGGTTCAACACAGCAAGCAATGGCGAAAACCCTAGAATTACAGGGGATGAGTCTACCAGAAATTAACTCAGCTTACGCCACATTAAAAGCAATACTAGAAAACCCAGACCCGCAAGTGCAATTAACCATTGCTAACTCACTATGGGTAAATCAAACAGCCAGCTTGCAGCCGACTTTTCTACAAAACACCGAGGACTTTTACACAGCCCAAGTCAGAAAATTAGACTTTGAAAATCCTGCATCTGTCCAGACCATCAATAAGTGGGTGGAAAACAGCACCAGGGGCAAAATTAACAAAATAGTAGAACAAATTCCACCCGATCAGGTATTGTTGCTGATTAACGCCATATATTTTAAAGGACAATGGAGTAAACAGTTTGATAAATCCCAAACAGCCCTACATCCTTTTACATCAATATCAGGGGAACAAAAGCAACACCCGATGATGTCCCAAACTGGGGAATTTAGATATTATGAAAATGACCAGTTTCAAGCGGTGAGTTTACCTTATGGTGAAGATGGCAAAGTGAGCTTTTATATCTTTTTGCCTAAACCAGAGTCTAACTTGCAAACTTTGTATCAAAACTTGAATTTTGAGAACTGGGAAAAATGGATGTCACAGTTGAGAAACCAAGATGGATTTATTCGTTTACCTCGCTTTAAAACAGATTATAATGTCAGCCTGAATGATGCCCTAAAAGCCTTGGGTATGCCAGAAGCCTTTAGCAATCAAGCTAATTTTACCGCTATGGGGCAGAACCTCAAAATTAGTGAAGTTAAACATAAAACATTTGTGGAAGTCAACGAAGAGGGTACAGAAGCCGCGGCCACCACAGCAGTGGGAATAGTACCGACATCTTTTATACCCCAACAAGAACCCTTCCGCATGATTGTTGACCGTCCGTTTTTGTCTGTAATTCGTGATAATCAAACAGGCAGCATTTTATTTATGGGCGCAATTACAGACCTCCAGTAATATAGCAGGGAGCAGGGAGCAGGGAGCAGGGAGCAGGGAGAATCATGGAAAATCCATAATTGCAAGGGTTTCGTGATCTATTTTTTTCCTAACGACCTTGGCTGTTGCTATATAAAAAACTCATCCCCCATACTGATTTTCACAAGTCATTTATGGTAATGTTGGTTCCGAAACACTTAGCGAATTGTTAGGTTCAGCCGTGGGTGATTTTTCTGTAACTATGGGTGCAGGTTTTTCTTCCGCTTCACCATTTAAACTTTGAGGACGTAAGGCTGTTAAAGCTGTCTTGATAATTACAGCTGTGGGTACTGCCACAATAACCCCTAACAGTCCGCCTACTCTCGCCCCTGTGAGGACAGATATGAGTATCCACACTGGGTTTAAACCTGTAAAATTGCCTAAAATCCGGGGTGCAATTAAATTTTCTAAAATTTGCTGGACGATGACGGCAGCAATTAATACTTTGATTCCCATAGAAAAATCTTGCAATGCTACCAGGGAGGTAGTTAAGGCGATACCCACGGAACCACCAAAGGGAACCAAGGCCATAATGCCGATAGTTAAGCCAAATAATAAACCAAATGGTACTTTCAGCCATAAAAATGTGGGAATGAGGGCTGAGGCCATACAGGTAGATAAAATTAATTGGGTAATGAAAAAGTTTTGAAAACTCAGGCGTACTGTTTTGGAGAAAGGTTGACGAAATTTGGGAGGTAGCCATTCGACTAAACTTTGCCAGAGTTCACCGCCATGCTGTAACAGGTAGAAAGTTAAAACCATTGTTAACAGAAAATCCAGCAGGCTAGTGAATGTCACTACTGCTAAATTTAACACTTGTCCGGCGATCGCTTGTAATTGACTCTTAACCCGATCATTAATTTGCACTACAAGCGCATCGAGGTTAATGGGTAAATTCAGGGTTTCTGCTTTTTCATTTAACATCATTAGCTGAGAACGCCCAGAATCAATTAACTCTGGTAATCGCGCCACTAATTGCTGGGCTTGGGTGAGGGCTAGAGGAAATAAAGTTACACCCAAGGCTAAAAGTACCGATAACGCTAACAAAAAGACTAAAATGGCAACTTGTTCTCGTCTAGCACCTTGACGCTCCATCCAGGTTACGGGATAGTTAAGCAGAAATGCTAAAACTGAAGCTCCCACTAAAATCACGATCAAAGAGTGAAAATAATGGAAAATGGCCGAAATCGCCCAACCATTGAGAACTAAAATGGGGGCGCATAACGCGATCGCACCAATCCGTGCTAGGGGTGTAAATGTCTGCCACCAGTTGAGTAGCTTACGTGTGTGCATCTTGAGCCGATTGCGGGATAGAACTGAATCAAATCTTTATCTATAGCTTATTATCTCTAACTACATGATCGCATTTCATCTCTCTACTTTAGGATTAAACTCAGATTCATGGAAAATCTTGAACCAATGGACAATTCTCGATACACTCAAGATACAGTGACCTCGCAAAAACAGTTGTTTTTGTATTTGATTCCAGTCATTGGCTTTTTCCCTTCCTTGTGGACTCTTTATCGCCGCCAGGGAACAAGGGAACAAATGGTGGTCAGTCGTCTGTCTATTACTTTGGCTTTAACTTGGCTGTTGGGGTATTTCCTGTTAGCGACCGGGGCTGCAACTACTTCAGAATTTTTCACATTGCGGATGTTAATCCTCAATAGCTTTCTGACATCAGGTTATTTTTTGGTCAGTGTCTGGTTAATCATACGAGTTCTCCAGGGTAAATCTCACCGCTTATCAGGTTTCAGTAGATTTGCTGAACGAGTTGTAAGTAAGTATTTGTCATGAGTGATATCAATTAGCCCTGTTTTGGAGAGTAATTATACTGAATTTTGACAAAATAGCCGATGATCTCCTATGAAGTCTGGTCAAACTAAATTATTGTTGTCATACTTCAATTAATTATCTCCGGATTGGCCAAAAGTATGGAGAATCCTGCTATAAGT
The DNA here is from genome assembly GCA_003556955.1 of Nostocaceae cyanobacterium CSSed10_463m. The sequence goes on along the minus strand of PWQB01000101.1, from coordinate 1,264 downwards.
GTTGTGGTTAACATAACACAAATATGTGAACGCGGTTAATTGCAGATGATCTTGTCAAAGTTAATTGGGTTACATATTAATTTAGTGAGAAAATTTACCGAGTTTCATCAGTAAGTGTGAGGCAGTCTGTGACCAGTCAAAGAACTTCGGCAAAAAAAAACCAATTAGCTAAATCCCTAAAATCGAGACAGAAAAATCTCCACAACACTAAATCAAGACGTTGGCTGTTGTTCTGGTTGGGTATGAGTGGAATTGCTATGTTGTCAGCCACAGCAGGAGCGCTGTTAGCAGTTTCTTTGACCAGTACCCCATTACAACAAGCCCAATTAAGTCCCCAAGATGAGGCTGTGTTTGATACGGAAAGCATTTCTGGGGCTGGGCTAAGGTTTTCCGAATTAACTCGCCCCGTGAATCTCTTAGTCATGGGTATGAGTGTATTACCATCTGATTTGGTCGAGCCTCCCCCGGAATTTCAGAATCTGGGCTATGAACCCCAGGTAAACTCTTTTGAAGGGTTGGCTGATGTGATGATTTTAATCAAGTTCGATCCAGTCAGCAAAAAAATAGCCATGCTGTCAATTCCCAGAGACACCCGCACAGAAGTTATTGGGTATGGAGTGAAAAAACTCAATGCAGCTAATGTGGATGGGGGGCCTGCTTTAACCGCTAAAAGTGTAAGTAATCTCCTGGGTGATGTCGCAATTGATCGCTATATCCGAATTAATGTTTTGGGTGTTGGTAAACTAATTGATGCCTTGGGTGGGGTGACAGTACACGTTCCCAAGGATTTAAGATATCAAGATGACTCTCAACGGCTATATATCAATTTAAAGGCAGGTAAACAACATCTCAATGGCGATCAGGCTTTGCAACTATTACGCTTTCGCCATGATGAACTCGGAGATATTGGTCGGGTTCAACGTCAACAAATGGTCATCCGAGCCTTGATGGATCAAACTCTTAACCCGACAACAGTAGCTCAATTACCTAAAATTCTCAACGTAGTTAAAGAAAATATTGATACTAACTTAACCATTGAAGAGTTATTAGCTCTAGCAGGTTTTGGCGTGCGAACCAACCGCGCCAATATGCATATGTTCATGTTACCAGGTCGCTTTAGCCAACCAGATGAATATATTGCTAGCTATTGGCTACCAAGCAGAACTGGGATTTCTAGAATGATGTCTCAGCACTTTGGCGTGGAATCAACTCGTGAATTTAGACAGGTTACTTCCCGTTCTTTACGAGTCTACATTCAAGATAG
>PWQB01000174.1 GCA_003556955.1 Nostocaceae cyanobacterium CSSed10_463m | reverse complement strand
GACGCGATGAATCGCGTCTCTACAAGTGATGGCTCGGATATGGTCGCTCAACAATCAGCAGCAAATGCGGCTATTGGTAGCAGCAGCTTTGTCACGGCGGCTGTAAATCGTGTGGGAACGGCGGTAGTAAGGATTGATACCGAGCGCACTGTGACTCGGCGGATGGACCCATTTATGGAAGACCCATTTTTCCGGCGATTTTTTGGTGATGGTTTCCCGCAACAAATGCCTTCTGAACAATTGCGTGGTCTAGGTTCAGGCTTCATTATTGACAAAGGTGGTCTGGTTTTGACTAATGCCCATGTAGTCGATAAAGCTGATAAAGTTACAGTCCGCCTCAAAGATGGCCGTACTTATGAAGGCAAAGTTCAGGGTATTGATGAAGTCACAGATTTAGCAGTTGTCAAAATTAACCCTGATAAAGATTTACCTGTTGCGGCTTTGGGTTCTTCCGATGCTGTACAAGTGGGAGACTGGGCGATCGCAGTGGGTAATCCGTTAGGATTTGATAATACCGTGACTTTGGGAATTGTCAGCACCCTGAAACGTTCTAGCGCCCAAGTGGGAATTGCTGACAAACGCTTAGACTTTATTCAAACTGATGCGGCGATTAATCCTGGTAACTCCGGGGGGCCATTATTGAATGAACGTGGCGAAGTCATTGGGATTAATACGGCTATTCGTCCTGACGCGATGGGTATTGGCTTTGCGATTCCGATTGATAAGGCTAAAGCGATCGCTTTAAAATTGCAACGTGACGGTAAAGTTATTCACCCCTATTTAGGTGTACAAATGATAACTTTAACACCTGAACTAGCACAGCAGAATAATACTGACCCCAACTCTCCGATTCAAATACCTGAAGTTAATGGTGTTTTGGTGATGCGAGTTGTACCTAATTCCCCAGCTGCATCTGCGGGTATGCGTCGTGGCGATGTGATTGTGCAAATTGATCGAGAACCTGTTACCAGTGCTGATAAGTTACAAAATCTGGTGGAAAATAGCCGTCTCGGTCAGTTGTTGCAGGTGAAAGTCCAACGCGGGAATCAAATACAAGTACTTTCTATCCGCACGGCTGAGTTACAAGATCCTGTTTAGAAGTCAGTAGAGACGCGATGGATTTAGACGCGATTTATCAAGATAAATTCAGACGCGATGAATCGCTTCTCTACAAGGGTTCCCTATATTTACGTCTTTATGCTTTATAGAAGATTCGGCCGCACAGAGTTACAGATGCCTGTTTTTTCCTGTGGCGGGATGAGATATCAATTCAAATGGCAAGATGTTCCTAATTCCGAAATTCCGGCGGATAATCAGGCTAATTTAGAAGCAACTATTCGCCGCTCTCTGGAAGTGGGAATTAATCACATTGAAACTGCTCGTGGTTATGGTACATCAGAAATGCAATTGGGGCAAATATTACCCAAGTTCCCCCGTGAGAAGTTAATTGTCCAGACAAAAGTTGGCCCCGTGGCGGATGCTGATAAATTTCGTCAAACATTTGAACAATCTTTGCGAAATCTCCAATTAGATTATGTTGATTTGCTGGGAATACATGGCATAAATCATGCTGAATCTTTCGACAATACTATGCGTCCCGGTGGCTGTTTAGATGTGGCGCGACAGTTACAAGCAGAGGGAAAAGTGAGATTTATCGGCTTTTCTACTCATGGATCGAAAGAGGTAATTATCCAGGCAATTAATACTAATCAATTTGATTATGTAAATTTGCATTGGTACTACATTAATCAATGGAATTGGGAGGCAATTACAGCCGCTAATCATCATGATATGGGGGTATTTATTATTAGTCCTTCCGATAAAGGAGGGAAGCTATATGAACCACCACAAAAGTTAGTTAATCTTTGCGCCCCCTTAAGTCCAATGGTGTTTAATGATTTGTTTTGTCTGAGTCATGAAAATGTACATACCTTAAGTGTGGGTGCATCCAGACCTGAAGATTTTGATGAACATCTGAAAACTTTAGATTATTTAGATCAGGCGGAGTCAATTCTGCCGCCAATTTTGAATAAATTAGAACAAGAAGCGATCGCCACTTTAGGAGAAGATTGGGTAAAGACTTGGGAGACTAACTTACCCACCTGGGAAACAACACCGGGAGAAGTAAATATTCGTGTAATTTTGTGGTTGTTGAATCTAGCGATCGCCTACGATTTAGTAGACTACGCCAAAATGCGCTACAACTTATTGGGTCAAGGTAGTCACTGGTTCCCCGGTAACAAAGCAGACAATCTAGACGAAATAGACCTGAGTAAATCTCTTGCTCATAGTCCCCACGCTGAAAAAATTCCGCAAATGTTAGCCAAAGCCCATCAAATGCTAGCAGGTGCTGAAGTTAAGCGGTTATCTAAAAGTTAATCATTGGTCATTAGTCATTGGTCATTAGTCATTGGGGAGAATAATCTTCCCAGATCCATTATCGGCGTTACCGATAAGATCAGAAAACGGCATAACACTTTTAAAATACTAGATATAAACTAACTCTAATTTTTCTTATTTTTAACGACTTCCTCCTGTAGTAAAACTTATGGCATTTTCTTCTATTGTGCGTGCTTTGGCGCGATCGCCTCTGACTACTGAATTACTTTCCAAGTTAAATCGCGAAAAAGAATTGCGGTTAAATGGTATATCTCGCTTACCGAAAGGTCTGGTAACTTCGGCTTTGGCGCAAAATTGTGGGAAGAATTTATTGGTAGTAGTGCCAACCTTGGAGGAAGCCGGACGGGCTTTTGCACAGTTGGAAGCGATGGGATGGCACACAGTGCATTTTTACCCCACTTCTGAAGCCTCTCCCTACGAACCCTTTGATCCAGAAACGGAAATGACTTGGGGACAGATGCAGGTTCTGGCTGATTTAATTAATGGAGACTGGGAATCAAGCCAAAATCCCACAGTGCAGCGTTCCTTGGCAATTGTGGCCACGGCTGGGGCTTTACAACCCCATTTACCACCGCCAGACGCTTTGACACCGTTCTGTCTGACTGTGAAGCGGGGGATGGAATTTGACTTGGATACCTTCGGCGAAAAAATTACGACTTTGGGCTATGAACGCGTTCCACTAGTGGAAACAGAAGGGCAATGGAGTCGGCGCGGTGATATTGTCGATGTCTATCCGGTGTCGTCGGAAATGCCGGTGAGATTAGAGTGGTTTGGGGACGAAATTGAGAAAATCCGCGAATTTGATGCTGCAACTCAACGTTCTGCCCTTGATAAAGTTGACCAACTGACTCTGACTCCTACTAGCTTTGCGCCTATTGTTGCGGAAGCACTAAAAGATAGTGCTGAGTTAAAGACTGATGGTGAGACAGGTACGGAAAATTCGGAACTTTTAGAAGGTAGTCGCAGATTTTTGGGGTTGGCTTTTAAACAACCTGCATCACTTTTAGATTACTTAGGTGAAAATACTCTGGTTGCTGTGGATGAACCAGAACAGTGTCATGCACATAGCGATCGCTGGGTGGAAAATGCAGAGGAACAATGGGGACTAGTGACTGAAGAAGAATCTGGCTCGATTTCCTTAAAATTGCCGAAAATTCACCGTTCTTTTGATGAATGTCTGGCTGATGTAACTAAATTTCTCACTATATATTTATCAGAACTATCAGAAGAAAACAGTGGAATAAATTTGGCGAGTCGGTCGTTACCTGTGACACCGCACCAATTTAATAAACTAGCGCAAACACTTAGAGGAGAACGCGATCGCAATTTCTCCATTTGGCTAATTTCTGCCCAACCTTCCCGTTCTGTCTCTCTCCTCCAAGAACACGATTGTCCAGCGCAATTTATCCCCAATCCCCGTGACTACCAAGCAATAGACAAGTTACAAATTAACCATACACCTGTCGCCCTGAAATATTCCGGTTTAGCTGAACTCGAAGGCTTTATTTTGCCGACATATCGGCTGGTAGTGGTTACAGACCGGGAATTTTACGGACAGCATTCCTTAGCTACACCGGGATATATCCGTAAACGTCGCCAAGCCAGTTCTAAACAAGTAGATCCTAACAAGCTGCGTCAAGGTGATTATGTCGTTCACAGAAGTCATGGAATCGGTAAATTTGTCAAACTCGAAAGTTTAACCATTAATCATGAAACCCGTGATTATTTAGTGGTGCAGTATGCTGACGGGATTCTCAGAGTTGCAGCCGATCAAGTTGGTTCTTTATCCCGATTTCGCCGCACAGGAGATAAAGCCCCAGAACTGCACAAAATGACTGGTAAGGCTTGGGAGAATACGAAAAACCGAGTTCGTAAAGCCATCAAAAAATTAGCGGTGGATTTGCTGAAACTATATGCAGCCAGATCCAAGCAAGAAGGCTATACCTATCCTCAAGATATGCCTTGGCAAGAAGAAATGGAAGATTCCTTTCCTTATCAAGCTACCACTGACCAGTTAAAAGCTGTGCAAGATGTCAAACGGGATATGGAAAGCGATCGCCCAATGGATCGTTTAGTTTGTGGTGATGT